>CAYYUT010000043.1:0-12766 GCA_964474935.1 uncultured Spirochaetales bacterium | reverse complement strand
GAACGAGTAGGTGTTGTTCCCGACGTCGACGGCCAGGATCGCGTCCTCGGGCACCTGCTCGGTGAGCGCCGCGAAAATCGTCGCCGAGCTGAGTCCGTTGCCGCGGTCGTCGGCGCGCCGGCTCGCCTTCTCGGCCCGCCAGATCTCCCAACGGCTCGCGATCTCGGGCCGCTGGTCGTCGGGCGACGCGCCCGCGAGGCGTTCCCGCAACGACGCCACCGTCGTCGCGATCTCGCCCCACACCGGCACGTCGACCGAGTGGAACTTGCCGAGGGTCATCGCGTCGAAATCGACCTGGATGGTGGGCTTCTTCGGGGTGATGCCGGTGTGGTTGCTGAAGCTCGCCCCGAGCACCAACAACACGTCCGACTCGTTCATGAAATGGCTCGCGATGGGGGTCCCGCTCCGGCCGAGCACGCCACAGCCGTGCGGGTGGAGGTCGGAGACCAGGCCCTTGCCCTTGAAGGTCGTCACCACCGGACAACGAAGATGCTCGGCCAGCGCGAGGATCGCGGGCATGTCGAAGCGGGCACCGTGGCCCACGATGATCACCGGCCGCCGCGCGCCCGCGAGGAGGTCGACGGCCGCGTCGAGCGCGTCGGCCGGCGGCCCGATCGCGCGCGAGGCGATGCGTCCCTGCGGGCCTCCAGCCTTCGCGCCCTCGGGCGCGGGCAGGGTCTGCACCTCGTCGGGGAAGATCAGGTGCGATACGCCCCGGTTCAGGATGGCGCTCTTGCAGGCCAGGTTCACGAGCTCGGCGTGCCGGCTGGTGTGGAGCACGGGCTGGGTCCACTCGGCCACCTTGCCGAAGGCGGCCTGGAGATCGACCTCCTGGAATGCCCCGGGACCGAGCACCTGGGTATCCACCTGGCCGGTCAGCGCGATGGCGGGCGCGCGGTCGACGTTGGCGTCCCAAAGACCGGTGAGCAGGTTCGTCGCGCCCGGGCCCGCGATCGTGAGACAGGCGGCCGGACGACCCGTGAGCTTGCCGTAGGCCGAGCAGGCGAACGACGCCGCGCCTTCGTGGCGGATGCCGTAGTAGCGCATGCGGCCGGCCTCGGTCTGGCGACGCACCGCATCCGCCAGCCCCAGATTCGAGTGCCCGACCATGCCGAAGACCGAGGTGACCGACCAGTTGGCGAGGGTCTCGGCCATCACGTCGGTGACGGTCGTGACGTGCTCCGGCTCGTCGGGGATCGCCACGTAGACCCCGTCGTCGCGCTCCTCGATCTCGAAGGTGGCGACGCCGTCGTCGAACTCGCCCGGAGAGCGGCCGGTGATCGGATCGAAGTCCCAGCCGTGCCACGGGCAGCGGAGCAGACCATTCTCGATCGAGCCCTCGCCGAGCGGTCCACCCTGATGGGGACACTTGTTGTCGAGCGCCGCATAGCGACCCTGATGGTGCGTCATGCAGACGGTGGCGAGGCCGCAGGTGACCGACTTGACCCGCCCCTCGGGCAGCTCGCCCGGCTCGAGGGCCTTGTACCAACGCACGTCGCTCGACATCGATCGTCTCCTGGGGGAATGATTGGGGTGTCGCGGCCGGCCGCCGGTGAGCTAGGCGAGTACCCCGGCATAGGCGATGCCCGTCAGGTGATGCATCTCGCGATCGAAGGTCGACAGATCGTCGAGACAGAACTCGCTGAGGTTGCGGCGACCGCAGGCACGCGCCATCACCCGCATCAGGTCCACACTCGAGCGCAGGAAGCGTTCGAGGCGCTTGCCGGCGATCTCGACCGGCAAGCGCGCCCGCAGGTGCGGCTTCTGGGTGGCGATCCCGACCGGGCAGTTGTTGGTGTGGCAGGCGCGCATTCCCAGGCAACCGATGGCCTGCATCGCCGAGTTCGCGATGGCGATGCCGTCGGCGCCGAGCGCCATCGCCTTCACGAAGTCGGAGGGCACGCGAAGCCCGCCCGTCACCACCAACGTCACGTCGCGGCGCCCGGCCCGATCCAGGAAGCGCCGGGCCCGTGCGAGCGCCGGGAGGGTGGGATCCGAGATGGTGTTGCGGAAGATCACGGGCGCGGCGCCGGTGCCGCCGCCCCGACCGTCGAGGATCACGTAGTCCGCCCCGGCGGAGAGCGCCGCGGACAGGTCACGCTCCACGTGCTGGGCCGACAGCTTGAAGCCGATCGGGATCCCGCCCGTCGCCTCGCGCACCTCGTCGGCGAAGCGACGGTAGTCGTCGACGTGCTCCCAGTCGGGGAAGCGAGCGGGCGAGAGCGCCGAGGTGCCCTCCGGAATCCCGCGTACCTCCGCGATCTTTCCGCTCACCTTGTGGCCGGGCAGGTGTCCCCCGGTGCCGGTCTTGGCCGCCTGTCCGCACTTGAAGTGGAAGGCCTGCACCCGCGAGAGCTTCTCCATCGAGAAACCGAAGCGGCCCGAAGCCAGCTCGTACAGGTATCGACTGCAGGCCCCCTGCTCTTCGGAGAGCATTCCGCCCTCGCCCGAGCAGATGGCGCTCCCGGCCGCCTCGGCGCCCTGTGCGAGGGCCACCTTCGCCTCGAACGACAAGGCCCCAAAGCTCATGTCCGACACGAACAGTGGGATGTCGAGGACGAGGGGACGTTTCGCACCCGGGCCGATCACGAACTCGGTGCCCACCTCGGCATCGTCGAGGAGGGGCACGCGGTCGAGCTGCGCGGTCAGGATCTGGACGTCCTCCCATCGAGGCAGCTCCGCACGCGGCACGCCCATCGAGTGGACGCGCCCGTGGTGTCCGGCCCGCTCGAGACCGCGGTCGGCGAGCTCCTGGATCCAGTAGTTGAAGGGCTCGTCGGGCGTCCCGTGCGCATCGGCATAGTCGCCCTGGTAGGCGCTGCGGTCGTAGGGCTGGGGATGGCTCCGGGCCCATTCCCCGATCTCGTCGGCATCGACCCAGACGCCGCCATCTTCGACCCACGAGGCGAAGCGTTGCAGGCGCTCGGCGTTGTCGTAGGAGCTGACGCCGGTGGTGTAGCAGTAGTCCCAGTCGTGGAGGCCGCAGATCAGGTTCGGGCCCCGCACGAAGCCGTCGGCGAGGAGCGCTCCGCGATGCAGGCAGCGACCGTAGAGCACCGACACCGTCGGCTCGTCGGGCCAGCGGACGAGCACGAGGTCGACCTCTCCAACCCGCGCGTGCGCGGGCTCCTCGGGCTGGAGATCGTCGTAGGTCGCGATCCGGATCTTGCGCACGGCCCCTCCTCCTGGCGAGCGCGCGGCAGCATAGCATCCGGCCGGCACGGGTCCGACACGCTCGGGTCGAGCGTTTCGTAGGCGAGCCTGTCTCGGAGCGATCGATCGGGCCGTCGACGCGACTAGGGTGCACGCCCGGGTGACGCGCCCGGACTCCAGAGCCAGCGGAGCAGGTGGAGCTGGTCGAGCAGATCGACCACGGGCTGCTGCGGATCGGGCTCGCTGGGGAGGCCATCACCCACCAGATCGGCTTCACGGCAATCGAATCCCGGCCACGGACGACCCCGCGCGCAGCGACGCTGGATCAGGCGATCGCGCCGACCCACGCGGCCATCGCCGGCGAGGTCCGGGTCGCAGACGTTCCCGTAGCTCTGGCGGCCTTCGAGATCGGGGCGATCGTCGGCGTCGGCGTTCGCATCGAGCTGTCCGGGATTCGGGACGTTCACGCAGTTGTCGAAGATGTCGACCACCCCGTCACCGTCTCGATCGCGGGCCTCGACGCGGCGCACGAAGGTGGCACCGCGCTCGACCCCGTCGAGCGAACCGCCGACCTGGCTCACGAAGAGGCGCGATCCGCCGAGATGCAGGAGCGCGGCGAAGCGATCGCCGGGCTCAGCACCCCGCGCGATCACTGGACCGAGCTCGAGCCCGCCCGTCAGGCGATACAGCACACCGAGCTCGTCCTCCGCGCCGGGTGCGCCCACCCAACCCTGGAAGTCGCCGTCGAACCCGAGCCGGGGAAGGACGGCCAGCGCCGCGCCCAGCCTGGCGTCCGTGGTCCCGGGGAGGCGCCGGACCAGCTCGAGCGGCTCCTCTCGGAACACGAGAAGCTCACCGTCGCCTGCGCCCGCGGCCGGCGACCCGATGGCGACGAAGCCCCCGACGAAGCGCGAGAAGGTGGCGATGGGGCCCGCCCCGAGCAGCACCCCCGGCTCGGGACCCTCGAGCTCGCCGAGCGATTCCCCGGTATGACGATCGAGAACGAAGACCCGACCCGCCGTCTGCGCGGCGAAGGGCGCCCCGGCGAACAGGCGTCGGCCATTCACGTGCAGCGACCATCCGAAGCCGTCGCTGCCGGGCGTTCCGAAGCTCGCGAGCTTCTCACCGACCCGGGTGTCGAGGGCCACCACCGCGCCGGCACCCTTGCGGGCGTCGGGGGCGCCCACGTAGAGCGTCGTGCCCTCGACGGCCAGGCTCGCAAGCGTCACGGCTTCTTCGAGGGCGTCGAAGGTCCAGAGAGGCGCGCCGTCGACGCTCGAGAGCAGCACGATCCGCGGGCCCGGACCACCGGCGGCACCCGAGATCGCCACCGCGGCCTCGGCCAGTCCGTCGAAGTCGACATCCGGGACCAGCACCGCGTCGGCCAGCCGCACGAAGGGCAGCTCGTTGACCGTGAAGAGGTTCGCGAGGTCGAAGCGGAGGCCCTCGCCGAAGGCGATCCCCGCGTCGGCGCCGAGGCAGCCACCCCACCCGGGGGTGCCCGCCGCCCCCGGGTCGGGGACGCTCTCACACAGCAGTCGCAACCAGCACGAAGGACAGAGGTCATCGAGGTCGAGCGTCAGGGCGAGGTCGAACTGGAGATCGACGCCGAACCCGACGACACTGGGGTTGCATAGCGCGAACGAGCTCGAGGCGTTGCAGATGGGATCACACGCGTCTCCGAGCCCGTCTTCGTTGCGGTCCTCCTGGTCGGCGTTCGCCACCTCGCTGCAGTTGTCATCACAGGTGGTGGTCTCTCGATTCTCGCAGGGCGAGTAGGTTCCGAGGCCATCGCCCGCGCCGTCGTCCAGGATCCCGTCGTTGTCGTCGTCGGCGTCGCAGTGGTCTGTGAGACCGTCGCCGTCGTTGTCCTGCATACCGTCCGAGACGAGGGGATCCTGGTCGAAGAGACCGCCGATCAGGCCCGCGGTCGGGAGACAGGCCGAGACGGGGACGTCGTCGACCCCATCGGGCGCCGCCACGGCCACACCCTGGAGTCGCTGATTGCAGCCGTCCCCGTCGAGGTCGCAGTCACAGGCGTCGCCCACGCCATCGCCGTCGCGGTCGCCGTTCGCACCGGCGTTCAATGGGCAGAGATCGCAGACGTTGCCATGCCCGTCGCCGTCCCAATCTTCCGCGGCGGCCCCGGCACGACGGTCGTCCGGGCAGAGATCGAAGACGTCGGGCGAGCCGTCGAGATCGGCGTCCGGGTTGAAGTGCAGGACGACGCGGTCTTCCTCGGCGGCGAGGTGCCCCGGGCAGCGCGGCCCGCTGCGCCCGACCGGACACCAGGCGATGTCGGTGAAGCGGCGCAGACTCGGCACGGTGTCGGCGAGCACCTGACCATAGGTTCCGCGGAACTCGGACCCGATCACGAACAGGCCCTCGAGCAGGGCGGCCAGCGTCGGCCCATCGGGAAGGCTCAGCAGATCCTCGGCGATCGTTCCGTCCGCGACCGGCACGACGAATGCGTCGCCCCGGAAGTCGCAGGCGGGCAGGCGCGTCCCGACGCAGGGCGCACAGATCTCGGCGCAGCCGTCCACGCTGGCTCCGCCCGCGCAGTCGCCCCCGATCGAGACCCGAGGATCGGGACCACACAACGTCGTGAGGGCTTCCGCCTCGAAGGCGACCCGCCGGATCGATGCGCCTGCGGCCAGCGCCTCGACGAAGGCGTTGGTGAAGGCTCCGTCGGCAGCGAAGACCCGCCGCGTTCCCGCTGGGTCGAAGCTGCTCTCGGACAGATCCACCCGGGTGAGCGGAGCGACGGCGCTGGCCCACAGGCTGCCCAGCCCCGAGATCTCGCGCAGGATGATGGCCTCGATGTCGTCGAGATCCTCGCTCTCGCGGGCGCCGGTCACGTAGCGTCGGCCAGCGGGAACCGAGATCAGCGTACGCACGAGGCTGGCGAGACCTCGGGTGACCCCGATGAAGCCCTCCTCGAGCTCGCTCCGGCCGACCGCCTCGAGAATGGCGCAGGCGATTCCGGCGCTCAGCCAGCAGCTCGCCCCCACCGGAATGAACTCGACGTCGTGGTCGAGATGCTCGGCGCGCACCTCGTATCTGAAGCCGTGGTCATTGCGGAACAGATCGTGGGCGTCGTTGCGAAAGCCCTCGAACACGCGCTGATGGTTGGTGCAACGCGGCTCCGTACAGGGCAGGGCCTGGATCCGGAAACGGGTGCTGAACTCGTGCACCCGGATCGGGAAGGCGAGGATGTCCACCGCGTCGTCGGGGTCGATGTCCACGTCCCAACGCACGTCGACGGCGAGCACGGGATGCTGCTGCGACGGATCGCTGTCGAGCGACCAGAAGACGCGTTTCTCGCAGGTGGAGAGCTCGCCGCAGTCGGCCTCGTCCACACCGACGTCCGGACGGCTGGAACAGTCGGCGTCCTCGGTACAGGCGACCTCGTCCCACTCGCAGCGCTCGCTCGTCGTGTCGCAGGTGAATCCCGACGGACACCGGGTGTCCTCGTCGCAGGCGCAGGTCCCTTCCTTGCAGACCAGCCCGAACTCGCAGTCCCCGTCCCCGCTGCAGTCCTTGCCCGAGGGATCGTTGCCCGCGGTCCGACGTCTCGGGAACTCGTTGTAGGCATCCTCGGGTTCGATCCAGTGCGCTCGGATGCTCGCCGGGTCGGCCCGGAACGTGAGCCCGTCGATGGGGTTCACCGGAAGTCCCAGATCGAAGCTCGGCAGCCCGAAGCAGGCGTCGCCGAGCGACGAGCTGGTGAGCGCGTTGCCGCAGCCGGCCGCCAACTCGCCGAGGAGCTCGCCGACGTCGATCCGGAGAAATGGGGTCCGGAGACCGACCCGCTGGTTGCCAAAGGTCCCCGCCTCGGGGTCGTAGGTGCGGAGGTCACCTCGCGCGGAAGGGGAGAGCGTTCCGAGCAGGACTTGATCGCCCGCGTCGTCGGTCACGTCGATCTCGAGGCGGACCTCGAGCTGGAGGCGCTCGCGAAGGGCGTCCTCGAACTCCGAGAGGTCGCTGGACTCGATGGCCACCCAGCCACGTCGGCGCTCGGCGTCGGTGAGTGACGGGCCTCCGCGTTCGGGCGGGCGACCCTCGAGCAGGTCTTCGGACGAGAAGCGGCGCCCGTCCGTGAGGAGATCCCGGCAGCCGCCCGTGAGCGTGGCCAGGGCGAGGAGCGAGAGCACGAGCCCCGCACGGATCCAGCATCGCGATGGGCGTTGCGTCTGCACGTCGCTCCTCGGCTCTCGCCCCGGTCGCCCAGCCTAACAGAGACCGCGTCGAATCGGGGCCGAACGCAGACCCGGACCCGCCGTGGGGTGCGCCATCCTCGGCCCGACGCGGAGCCGAATCGGGGACGGGGACGCTGGGCGCGGCCGAGGGCCGCTCAGGGCCGGGGTGGGAGCCGGAAGCGATACACGTGGTACGGCCCGGCGGCCTCGAGCACCTCGCGCGACGGCGGCGCGAGGGTCTGCTGCAGATAGGCCGGAATCGCGCTGTCGGTGAACCAGACCACGCCGTCGGCAGACACTTCGACCGAGTCGGCCCACACGACGTCGTCCGAAGCCGTGAGCGTCTGGAGCTCGCCCTCGGGTGTCATCGCGACGATGCCCCCGTGCTCGATGTCCGTGATCAGGATGCGGCCGTCCGACGCGACCGCGATCCCGTCGCTCAGGGGCTTCTCGCCCACCGCTTCGATGGCCGCGACGACCGTGGCGTCGTCGACGGCCGGATCGAGCAGGAGCGCCGCCGGCACGCGGTACAGGGTGTCGTGCGACATGGTCGCGTAGTAGAGCCAGCGTCCGTCGGGGTCGAAGCTGATCCCATCCACACCGACCTGGAAGGTGAGGAGCCCCCAGCCGACCCGATGCGGCGTGCCGTCGAATCGCTCGATCACCCAGTTCTGGGGATCGAGCGATTCGTGCCGAAGAGTGCGGACCACCTGCTTGGATTCGACGTCGAGCACCACCAGCTGTCCGGGCGTGAAGGCGAAGGCGCCGGTGTCGGCCAGCACCACGTGGCGCCCGTCGGGGCTCACCCGCAGATCCTGCGCGAAGCGGGCGACGCCGGCGGCGAGCGTGTGCTCGAAGACCAGCTCGCCCCGATCGATGTCGAAGGCCAGAAGCCGTGTGGCACTCCGCTCGAGCGTCGCTGGCTCGGTGATCCAGAGCCGGTTCTGGGGATCGGTCGTCAGTCCGAAGGGTGCCACGAAGAGCCCCTGACTCTCGGCATCGGGCCAGGGACGGCCTTCGCCGTTCACCCATTCGAAGAGGTGTGGCGCATCGAAGCGGCCCGGCGCCGAAAAGGGATGGGTGTCGAAGAAGACCCGTCCGCTCGGCGCGATCGTGAGGCAACCAGGCGGGAAGGCGAGTGTGGCGGCGACCTTCACCCGGGGCACGGCCGGGGGCGTGCCGCGGTCCGGGAAGGGCGCGCCCCCTCCGTACACGAGCTTCACGATGAGGAGCGCCACGAGCACCACGCCGAGGCTCGAGGCGAGGGCCAGGCGCAGGCCGGACATGGACACCCCCGTTCGGCGCCGACGATGCCGCGTTTCGGCCCGCCATGCACGCGGGAACCGGATGATCGGTCGGGGACGACCCGGTGGAGGCGACCCGACGCTAGGCCAGCTCGTCGCGTCCGGTGATGATGCGGGTGCCGCGGTTGCGGGTCACGTAGTTCCAGATCCACTGCAACGAGACCAGCACGCGGTTCTCGAATTCGACCAGGAAGACGACGTGCACCCCCGACCAGAGCAGCCAGGCCGGAAGCCCGCTGAAGCGGAGCCAGCCGAGATCGGCGACTGCGGCCTTGCGGCCGATGGTCGCCATGCTGCCCTTGTCCCAGTAGCGGAAGCGGCCGGTATCGCGGCCCTCGAGCCGACGCACGATGGCGCCGGCGACGAACTTTCCCTGCTGCATCGCGACGGGGGCCACGCCGGGTAGCGGGGCGTTCCCGTCGTGATCGAAGCGGGCGATGTCGCCGATCGCGAAGATCTCGGGGTGGTCCGGGAGCGAGCAGTCGCGCTCGACGCGGATGCGTCCGGCGCGGTCGAGCGGCGTCCCGCACCGCTTCTCGAACACGCGGGACAGGCTCGACGCCCGCACCCCTGCGGCCCAGAGGACACAGCGCGAGGGAATCCGCTCGGCTCGCCCCTCCGACTCGAGGGTCACACCTTCGTCGTCGACGTCCTTCACGAGCGTCTGGAGTCGGACCTCGGTTCCGAGGCGTTCGAGCGAGCGTTGGGCCTTCGCCGAGAGATCGGCCGGATAGGGCGGCAGGACGCGGTCCTCGCCTTCGACGAGCAGGACGCGCGCCTCGCGCGGGTCGATCGAGCGGAAGTCCTGACGGAGGGTGTCGCGCGCGAGCTCGCAGATCGCACCGGCGAGTTCGACGCCCGTCGGTCCACCACCCACGACCACGAAGTTGAGGAGCGCCCGCCGGACCTCCGGATCGCTCTCGCGCTCGGCGCGCTCGAAGGCGAGCAGAATGCGGCGGCGCATCTCGGTAGCGTCCTCGATGTCCTTGAGACCCGGCGCGCGCCGCTCCCAGTCTTCGTTCCCGAAGTAGTGGTGGCGCGAGCCCGTCGCCACGATCAGCGCGTCATACGGCACGCGCTCCCCGTCGGCGAGCGCGACGTATTTCGCCGTCGGATCGACGTCGACGACCTCGCCGAGGAGCACCCGGGTGTTCGGCTGCTTGCGGAGCGCCCGCCGGATCGGCGACGCGATGTCACCCGGCGAGAGGCCGCCGGTCGCCACCTGGTAGAGGAGCGGCTGGAATAGATGGAAGTTCCGGCGGTCGATCAGGGTGACGTCGACGCGGGCACGCCGGAGCTGCTGCGCGGCATAGAGACCCCCGAAGCCACCCCCGAGGATCACCACGCGGTGTCGCCGCTCGGACGAGCGGCGGCGACTCGTCGTCTGCTGCTGGCGGTCGCCGGCGGTCGCTCGCGGCATGGGATCCTCCGAGATGCGCGAACCCGGTTCGCCTGGGTTGGCCGAAATCGAGTGGGCGCGACACGAAGAGGCTACTTCGTGGCACCGCCATGGCGAATCGAACCGGTGCGTCCCGCGGCCGGCACGGAATGCGGCGCGCCCCCCACCCTGCGGGCCATGGCGCAACCCGGCGCCCCGTCACGCCGCTCGTCGAGTGCGCCGGGCAGATCGGTCGCAGCCTGGGGGCCGCGCGCGCTTCGCCCGCCCGTCAGGACGCCGCCGTGGCGCGGGCGATCCGGCCGGCCTCGGCAGCCTCGACACCGAGGGCGCGAAGACCCCGCTCGACCGCGAGGGTGATCGTCTCCGGGCCGGCGTCGCCGCGGACGATGCGCCGGATCGTCATCACGAGCAGACCGGACACGAGATCGAGGGTGGCGTCGTCGGGCCCCCACGCGAAGCGCCCCGCGGCCTGTCCGGCCGCCAGATCCTCGCGCAGATAGCGATCGACGTTCTGGCGGACGTGGGGCCTGTCGACCAGCCGGAGGACCACGCGAGCCCAGGTGGCGTCCTCCCTGGCCCGCCGGAGCACCCGGCCGGTGGCCACCGCGAAGCGGACCGCCGGATCGTCGTGCGGCTCGCGGGCGGCGGCCTCGGCGAGCGAGACCACGAGCTGCTCGGCCAGCGCGTCGAGCAGGGCCTCCCGATCGGAGAAGTAGTTGTAGAAGGTGCCGTTCGCGACATCGGCCTCGGCCGTCACGTCGCTCACCGCGAGCGACTCCCCCGTCCGGGCGAGCACCCGGAGACCGGCCGCCACGAGCTGGCGGCGGGTCCGCTCGCGCTTCGACGGCCGGCGGCCGGCCGATCCGGCACCGCCAGCCGACCCGGCCCGTGATCCGGGGCTGTCCTGGGAGGCGGCGACCATGGCCCGACACTAGCGGAAATGAGGACTGTTTCATTATTGACAATTGTCTCATTTTTTGGTCCCATCGCTCCACCGGTCGCGATTCGCCCGCGCGGCCCGCGAAGGAGAGTCCATGGCGCTGCATCGATTCCTGGGGATGAAGATCGGGGTCCCGGCCCCCGACGAGCTCGCCGCCGGCTACGCCGAGATCGGCCTCGTCGGCGAGGGGGATTGCTGGGGCACCGAGGATTGCCCCGGCCAGATCCGCATCGTCGAAGCGCCCTACCGTCAGCTGCGCGCCATGCGCCTCGGCTGCGAAGACGAATCCGATCTCGCCGTGCTCGCGTCCCGCCTCGAGGCGCTCGGCGTGCCGTTCCGTCGGGGCGCAGAGCAACTCACCTGCACCGATCCCTCGGGTCACTGGGGCGTGGTGGTCGAGGTGGCGCCGGCCGGCGCGCTGGCACCCCGGCCCGCGCGTTCCACGAATGGCCCCGGACAGCGCCAACGCGCCGGCGAGCGTGCCGACGTGGTGGCCGAGGCGCGGCCCCGGCCTCCGCGTCGGCTCGGCCACGTCGTCCTCGGCTCGCCCGACCCGCTCGGCTCGGCCAAGTTCTTCCTCGAAGGCATCGGCTTCCGGCTCTCCGACCAGGTCGCAGGGCTCCTCAGCTTCATGCGCTGCTCGAGCGATCACCACAACCTGCTCGTACAGCCCGCGCCCGTGCCCTACCTGAACCACTACGCCTTCGAGTACGACGACATCGACGCGGTGGGCGCGGCCGCGCGCCGGTATCTCGACGCGCACGACGATCGGCACGTGGGCGGCCTGGGGCGCCACGTCGTGGGCTCGAACGTGTTCTGGTATCTGAACGACCCGTGCGGAACGATGGTCGAGTTCTTCTCGGACATGGACGACATCCCCGACGACGACGCCTGGGAGCCCCGCACCGACTGGGGTCTCGATCGCTTCTCGGCCTGGGGCCCGAAGGAGCCGCCGCACCACTTCGCCTTCCCGTCCGACCTCGAGGCGATCGGCCGGGCCCAGGCCGCGGAGCAACGTTAGGCGTGGATCTCGGAATCGAGGGGCGACGTGCCATCGTGTGCGCCTCGAGCCGTGGGCTCGGCCGGGCCTCTGCCGAGGCGCTCGCCCGCGAAGGGGTGCACCTCGTCTTGAACGGTCGCGACACAGCGACCCTGGACGAGGCGGCGTCGGCGCTGCGCGCATCCCACGCCGTCGAGGTGGCCGCGGTCGCGGGCGACATCGAGGACGAAGTCACCCAGGAGGCCCTGCTCGCCGCCTGCCCCGCCCCCGACATCCTGGTGAACAACAATGGCGGTCCCCCGCCGGGTCGCTTCCAGGATTGGGACCGGAGGGCCTGGCTGGCCGCGCTCGACGCGAACATGCTCGCCCCCGTGCTGATGATCCGGCGCGTCCTCGACGGAATGGTCGAGCGCCGTTTCGGCCGGATCGTCAACATCACGTCCGCGATGGTGAAGACCCCGCTCGCGCCGATGGGTCTCTCCACGGGCGCGCGCACCGGACTCACCTCGGTGTGCAAGGCGCTCTCGCGCCAGGTGGCCCATGCCAACGTCACCCTGAACAACCTGCTCCCCGAACGGATCGACACGGCGCGACAGCGCGGCATGGCCGAGCTGCGGGCGAAGCTCGGGGGCGGGTCGCTCGAGCAGGCCTACGACGAGATGAAGGCGTCGGTGGCGGCGGGACGGTTGGGGCGCCCCGAAGAGCTCGGCGACGCCTGCGCCTTCCTGTGCAGCGCCCAGGCCGGATTCATCTCGGGCCAGAACCTCCAGC
>CAYYUT010000042.1:3251-13016 GCA_964474935.1 uncultured Spirochaetales bacterium | reverse complement strand
TCCACCACCGCCTCGGGCTTCTGCCAGGCGTCGCGACCCAGCGCCCAGTCGAGCTTCGAGACGCCCGAGCAGGCCGCGAGCGGGAGCATCGCGAGGGTCGCGACGACGCTGGCCGCTCGTGTCACCCGGGGGCGTCGACCCCGGTGGCTCGCCGGTCTTCCGATCGTGCGTCCCGCCCTCGTCACGATCGACCCCCCTCGCCTGGCTCGACCGCGCGCCCGGCGTCGACCCACCCACGGATCCCCTCCGACATGATCGCCACGCGGCGGTAGCCCGCCTCGTGCGCGCGGAGCGCGGCGTCGCGCGCAGCCGTACACATGGCGCTGTAGCAATAGAAGACCAGCGCGCGGCTGCGATCGGCCGGCAGCTCGTCGAGCGCATAGTCGCGGTAGCTCGAGAGGAGCTTCGCTCCCGGGATCACCCCGAGCCGAGCGCGGGTGTCCTCGCCGTTCGCATCCACCACGACCGGGGGCGAGCCCGAGGCGAGCGCCTCGGCGAGCTCTCCGATCCCGATGCTCGGCAGGCCACCCGTTCCTGCGCGCAGGCAGGCGGACGGCGAGAGAGCGAGCAGCAGCAGGAGGCAGGTGAAGCGGAGTCTCGGGTTCTGCATGGCTATTCCTCCGTGAGACCGCCGAGCAGGAATTGCAGGACGGTTCGCTGGACGTGATCGGCGTCGAGCGCCTGGGGCGCGGGGTCCCAATGCACGTGAACGGCCCAGGTCGCGATGGCCTCGACGACGAAGCGCGCGGCCGCGCGGACGTCGGGTACGGACCGGAGCCGCCCCGTCGCGAGGCGCTGCTCGAGGTACTGCGCCAGGAGGTCGACCTGACGGAAGCGTCCGTCGTCGTAGAGGACGTGCGCGAGCTCGGTGTGGTCGCGGCAGGTGTCGATCAGCTTGATCGCGGTGCGGTAACGCGAGGCCGTCGCCCAGAGGTCGCCGACGATGGCGGCGAGCTCGCTCCGCACGTCTGCGGGCGCAGGGGTCTCGAGCGCCCGGGCCAGGGAGGGCGGGGTCACGTGGCGCCCGATGACGTCGCTCACCCGCTTGGCGAGCTCGCCGGGCTCGGGCGCCGCCACCGGCGTGGGCAGGGCGTCGACGTCCTCGATCTCGCCGCCGGCGTGGAGCAGGGTGAGCGCGAAGAGCGCGTCCTTGCTCTCGACGCACAGATAGACCGTCCCCTTCGCCACACCGGCCTCGTCGGCGATGTCCGCGATCTGGGTGGCCCGGTAGCCGCGGGCGATGAACACCCGGGCGGCGGACTCGACGAGTCGGGTGAGTCGATCTTCGGGGGCGGTTCGAGGTGCCATGGACTGTATATAACTGACCCAGTCAGTCATTACAACCCCAAGCGTGCCCCAGCACGGTAGACTCCGGCGGCGCGCCGCGGAGCCGGCGTTCGAGGGGCGAGATTGCCTGTTCCTTCGCACACATCGCAGCCTGTCCCGCACGCGGCGATGCGGATCGCGGTGATCGGCGATCTCCACGACCAGTGGAACGAGCTCGACGTCGCGCACCTGAACCGGTCCGACTACGACCTGATCCTCTTCGTCGGTGATCTCGGCCGCGGGGACACGACGAGCCGGCGCATCTCGCTCGGGATCTCGCAGCTCGAGCGCCCCACGTTGGTGATGCCGGGGAATGCGGACGCCCCCCACGGCGCGCGCCTCGCCGCCGAGTTCTCGCTCCAGCGGGGCCTCGGACGTCTCTTCGGGCCGGCCGACGCCCCGAATCCGCGGTCCGGCGATGTCGGCGGCGTCCGTCTCTGTGGCTACAGCCTCCACCGGCCGCGACACCCGGCCCGCGACTTCACCCTCGTGGCTGGCCGCCCCTACAGCATGGGAGGGCCCGAGCTGAGCTTCGGCCCCGAGCTGCACGGGAGCTTCGGGATCGGCTCGCTCGAAGACTCGACCAAGCGCCTGTGCGAGCTCGTCGATCGGGTCGAGACCCGGTCGGTCGTCTTCCTGTCGCACAACGGGCCGTGTGGACTCGGCGAGGCGCCGACCGACCCGTGGGGCTGCGACTTCCTGCCCGAGCCCGCGGACTGGGGCGATCCCGATCTCGCGGAGGCGGTGGCCCATGCCCGTGCGCGTGGGCTCGTCGTGCTTGCGGTCGTGGCCGGCCACATGCACCTCGAAGTGCGCGGTCACGAGGGCGAGCGCACCTGGCAGCGCCGGGTCGACGAGACGCTCTTCGTGAACCCCGCCCGCGTACCGCGCATCACCAGCCGCGAAGGCCGCGAGCTCCACCATCACGTGGCGCTCGCGATCGGTCCCGAGGGCGCGTCGGCCGAAGAGGTCTTCGTGGACGTGAGCGCGCTCGACGAGGGCGCCTAGCGGGGCTCGCCGGCCAGGGCGTCGCCCGCGAGGAGCGCCGCCGCGCGGCGCTCGGGAATGCCGAAGTAGCGCCGCATCTCCTCGGCGAGCTGCTGCTCGTCGCAGCTCACCTGGCCGTCGCTCAGGGCCACGGCCGCAGCGAGCGAGAAGGCTGCCTCGGCATCCTGCTTGTTCAGGGCGAAGCTCGACGCGAGCATCTCGAGTCGCGCGTCCCGGCCCTGGCTCGCGAGCGAGGCGTCGAGCCGGTTCATCAGGTCGTCGACCTCTTCGCGGCGCAGGAGGTCGTCCGTGAGCACCCCGATCGCGTTCCGGATCGTCGCCCGCTCGGCGAGTGCGATCTCGCCGTCGGCCGCCATCACGAGGTAGAGCACCTCGGCGAGGGGGGCGATCCGTTCCACGGCGGCGATCTGGCCTGCGCGCGGCGCGGGCGCGGCGGTCTCCGGAGAGGCGGCCGCAGAATCCGTCGGCGCGGCCGTCAGCAGGCGATCGCGCAGACGTCGGATGGCCGGCGTGTCGAGCTTCATGATCCAATGGTAGCCCGCGGGGGCCGTGCGCCGCCGAGCCGAGCCAAGTGCGCCGAGCCGGGGGAGCCGAGGGAGCCGAGGGATCCGGTTGGGCTAGACGAGCCCGGCGAGCTCGGGCCAGGCGAGCCGGAGTCGATCGGCGGCCTCGGGCTCGTCGGCCAACAGGGCGAAGTCGTCGAAGTCGAAGCCCGGCCCGACCGTGCAGGTGACGAGGCTGTACTCGCCGGCTCCCCGGGCCGCCTGCCAGGCGCCGGCCGGCACCACGGTCGTCGCCCGGGCCTCCGGTCCCGAGGGTCCGAGGCGCCACTGACGGCGTTCCCCAGTTGCGGGATCGAACACGAAGAGCTCGATGGGCGCGCCCTCGAGGAAGGTCCACTGCTCGTCGGAGCGTACGCGGTGCCAGCGGCTGCACTCGCCCTCTGCCAGCAGGAAGTAGATGGCCGTGAGTCCGGCCCGCGCGCCGCGTCCGTCGTCCGGCCGGACGACCGTGTGCGCGCGATGGAACTCGCGGTAGGAGCCGCCTTCCGGGTGCGGCACGAGGCCGAGGCGCTCGATCCGATCGGCGGCCGCTGTTCGCTCGGACGCCACCTGCATCGTCCCCCGTTGCGGATCCGCCCATGCGGACTCATCCATGTGGATTCATCCATCTGGACTCATCCATGTGGGTGCCCGCAGCCGAAGCTCAGCGGCGCGAACGCCGCTCGTCGCGTCGGAGCTCGCGCCACTGGTGCATCGCGAGCCCGATCATCCCGACGCCCACGCCTCCGCAGATCGACACGGTGAAGACGCGGTCGGCGGAGTTCGTCCGGTCCATGGGATAGCGAGTGTGCGGGAGGTCGTCAGAGAGTGCGTAGAGCCCCGCGACTCCCAGACGGAGGAAGCCGATCAGGGCCAATCCGGCGACGGCCGAGCGGGTCATGGTGGAGCTCCCGGGGCCGGCGAGCGAGGCCCTCGTGACTGGATCGGTCGACAGCGGACGAAAATGAGTCGACTGGCCTTTCGCATCGGGGAGCAGTGGCCACGGAGGGTCGAGAGGAGCGCCTGCCGCCCTGGGCGCCCGTTCGGGATGCGGCGCACCCGCTTTGTTAGCCTCGTCTCCGAGTGCCCGGCCGCTCGGCCGCGAGACTCTCCGGGGGGTTGCATGGGATCGCATCGAATCGGCAGGATCTGCGCGTTCGGCGTGCTCTTCGTCCTGTTCGGAGGCATTCTGGGCGCGGCCCGGTCGGCCGGGGCCCAGTCGAGCCTCGACCACGGCTCGCTCGAGCGTCTGCTCCGCGACCTCACGGTCGAGGCCGACCGGCTCTCGGAAGACCTGCGTCGCGCACTCGATCGCAGCGGCCGGTGGGAGCCGCGGGGCGCCGACCTCGCGCTCTGGGACGACGCGCGCGGCTTCCTCGCCTACGCCCATCTCGTCTCGAACGAGCACGGTGAGCTCGGCACCGCGACGGCCTCCTACGACGGCATGGAGCGCGACCTCGTCGCCCTGCTCCAGCAGGGACGCGATCTCGAGCGCGAGCTCGATCGCATCACGACCGATCGCTTCGTGCGCGAGGACTGGCAACGCGTACGGCGCCATCTCGACCGGCTGGCCGACTCCTACGGCTGGGACTACGCGCGCGGGCAGTTCGGATCGGGCTTCGGATCGGGCAGCGGTGGCGGATTCGGCTCGGGCGGGGGCTTCGGGTCGGATCCCGGAGATCCGTTCGGTTCGAGTCCGCGCGGGCCCGACGCGAGCCAGGCCGTCGCGGCCCTCGCCGAGGTCGACCGCGCCACCCAGGTGCTCCGCTCGCGTCTGCGTTTCGGTACGAGCACGGGCGACGCCGTGAAGGGGATTGCCGAATCGCTCCTGCGCGACCTGGCCCAGGGCCAGGGAGCTGCCGATCCGCGCACCGCCTGGAAGGACCAGCTCGAGGCCGATCTCGCGAATCTCACGACGGCGGCCGCCGAGGCCGACGCCGAGATCCGGCGCACCCGGGACGGCGCCAGCGGCCGCGCCCCGGTCCAGTCCATGCTCCGCGACGGGGTCCGGGCGCGCACCCTGCTCGCGGCCCACAACCAGGACCGGGAGGTCGAGGAGGCCTGGGAGGCGCTGCGCGAGGATCTCAACCGCCTGGCCGCTCTCTACGACGAGCCCGAACTCCGCTAGCTCCGCACTCGAGCCTTCCAACGAGCGGGCGCCTCTGGCACACTGACGCGGGCGCTCCTGGACGCCTCCGGCCTCTCGAGGCCGATGCCGGCTTGGCAGAGGCAGGCAGTCGATGCAGGCAGAGCAGACGGTCGAGGCACCCGCGACGAACGCGAAGCCGGCGATGGGCGCCACCGGCGGGACGAGCGGAACGGGCAGGGCCCCGCGCGAGCCCGGGGCCTCCGAGCCGAGCGCCCAGTCGGCGCCCGAGCGGCTCTACTACTACCTCGGCGAATGGTACAAGGGCCACGAGCCGCCCTTCTACGACATGACCAACGCGACCGTCGCGCGCACGCTCGAAGCCCACTATCCCGAGATCCGCGACGAGATCCTCGCCCACTACGAGACGAGCGGCGATCGCTGGCAGCCGAACTACACGCCCTACGCCTATCGCGAGAAGGGCTGGCGCACCGTCAACCTGTTCTCCTACTTCCTCGAGTACCCGGAGCAGACGGCCCGCTTCCCGGTGACCACGCGCATCGTGCGATCGATCCCGGGAATGTGTCTCGCCCAGATCGCCGTGCTCGATCCGAAGACCCGCATCAAGGCGCACTTCGGCGACACCAACGCGGTGATCCGTTATCACCTCGGGATCCACGTACCGAAGCCCTATCCCGAGATCGGGATCCGTGTGGGACGCCAGAAGCGGGGCTGGGAAGAGGGTCGGGTCTTCGCGATCCAGATCGCCCATCGCCATTACGCCTGGAACGACACCGACGAGCACCGGATCGTGCTCGTGGTCGATACGATCCGCCCGGAGTTCGCCGACCGTCGCTACGAGATCGCGGGCAAGGCCCTCGCCGCGATCGCGATGAAGCACATCGCGACCCGCTTCCCGCGCACCCGGCGTACGCCGCGCTGGCTCGTCCAGGCGATCCACCGTGGGCTCGGGGTCGGCTTCCGTCTGCGCCTCTGGGCGCAGCGCGCCCTCGGCGTCTAGCGTCGGGTCGAGGCTCGGCGTCGGTTCGGGTCCTGCGGCGGGCACCTGGGGGATCACCCGGATCGCCACGGTCCGGCCGCCTCAGTCGTCGCGACCGGTCTCTTCCCGGATCACGTAGGCCGGCTTGTTCATCGCGCGGATGTGCACCCGCGCGAGATACTCGCCGATGATTCCGAGCGTGAAGAGCTGGATCCCGGAGAAGAGGCACACCACCGCGAAGATGAAGGTGTCGGGGGGCACCGTGAGGCCGCGGAGCTTGTAGAAGCCGATGGCGTAGGCGGTGGCCGAGAGACCGACCAGGGTGAACGCGAATCCGATCAGGCTCACCACCTGGAGGGGCCGGATGCTGAAGTTCGTCACCGTGTTGAAGCCGTGGGTGACGAGCTTGCGCAGGTCGTAGTTGCTCTGCCCGTGGCGACGCGCGGCGTGCTTCACCGGGATGTAGGTGAAGCGGCTGGCGCCCCAGGTGAGGAGCGCGTCGATCGTGACGAAGGCACCCCGATAGTCGGCGAAGGCCTCGCGTACCCGGGTGCGGAAGATCCGGAACGAGCTCGAATGGCGTTCGGTGGCCGATCCGAGCACCCGCCAGAGGAACTCGTGGATGGCCCATGAGGACAGGCGTCGCGAGACGGGCTGGCTCGTGGTGTCGACCGGGGAGGCGTAGACGACGTCGTAGCCCTCGTCGAGCTTGTCGAGCAGGTCGGGGATCGCTTCGGGCGGATGCTGGAGATCGTCGTCGATGGTGACGGTCGCGTCGTGGCGGGCCGCCCGGATGCCCGCGAGCAGGGCGTTGTGCTGCCCGAAGTTGCGGGCGAGGTCGAGGCCATGCACGCGGGGGTCGCCCGCGGCGAGCGCTGCGATCCGGCTCCAGCTCTCGTCCCGGCTGCCGTCGTTCACGAGCCAGATCTCGAAGACGATGTCGCGCTCGTCGAGGACGTCCCGGATCCGGGCCACCAGCTCGGGGAGGGTGGCCGACCCGTTGTAGACCGGCACCACCACCGACACCGAGCGGCGTCGGGGAGCCCTCGCCGGGGTGGCGGGTTCGGGGATATCGGCCTGGCTCGCCATGCGGTCTCCCGTCTCCGGCCGCAGTGCGGCGTGGGTGGCCCCGGGGCCGGCCGGGCACCCGGCGGAGGGCCCCAGCGTACCATCCTTCGGCCTGCGGTCGGGGCACGACGGACGCTCGTGCCTCGAGCGCGCCTGCCCCCCGCTCGGGCCGATCCCATACAATGCCCCCGATGCCGCTCTGCTCGATCGTCCGATGCGCCTGATCTTCCTGGGACATGCCTGTCACCTGGTCGAGTTCGACGGGTTCCGCGTGATCACCGACCCCTGGCTGCGCGATCCGATCTTCGGGGGCCACGTCGAACGCGACCCCACGCTCGGCTTCTCGCTCGCCGATCTGCCTCCGATCGATGCCATCGCCCTGACGCATGGACACCTCGACCACTTCAACGCGCCAACCCTGGCCGACTGGCCGGACAAGTCGATCCCGGTGGTGCATCCGCCGATCCGCTTCACCGAGCTCGACGCGAACCTCCGCCGACTCGGTTTCGAGGACCTCCACGCCTGCGACGATTGGGAGCCCTTCGAGCGCGCGGGGGTGCGCGTCGCGGCGACCCCCTCGAGGGGCGTACTCGACGAGTGCGCCTACCTGATCGAAGGCCCGACCGGCCGCTTCTGGAACGGCGCCGACGCGCCGCAGCCTCCCGAGGTGGTCACCGAGATCGCGGCGCGCTTCGGTCCCATCGACGTCGGAGGCTTCAGTCACAATTCGTTCGACCAGCCCGCCCTCCTCGGGATGGCGTCGATGAAGGCGGCCGAGCACGGGCCCGCCGGAGCCGCCCGATCGGCTCGGATCCTCGGGGTGCCCTTCGCGATCGCAGCGGCCTCGAACATGCGTTGGACGGGGCGCGAGGGGCCGGCCGTCACGCGCAAGGTGATCCGGCGAGGTCCGGCCGACTTCGAGAAGGCGCTGGCCGCGGAAGCGCCCGACACGCAGCGGCTCGCCCTCGAGCCGGGCGACGCCTGGACGCGCGAGGGCGGCGTCGAGCGCGGCGTCGTGGCGGGGAGCGCGGCCCCTCGGGTCGAGAACGACTATCTGCACGCATTCCTCAACACCGGTGAACGCTTCTGTCCGGCGGGCCGACCCGACGTGAAGGAGACCTTCGAGCGCGATCTGCCGGCGCTGCTGCGCGCCCGTCCCGAGGCGTCGCGCTATCTGGGGCAGCCGGTCGGTTTCCGGATCCGGGGACGCGGCGACTGGACGGTCGACTTCCGGCGCCCCGACGATCCCGCGATCGAGCCGGGCGGCGAGCCCCCCTGTGCTATCGCCATCGATCCCGAGGACTGGCTCGACCTCTTCGAGCGCCGGATCTCGTGGCAGGTGCTGCTCGTCTCCGACCGGCTCGAAGTGCTGCGCTTCCGCGCCGGACTGCCGCCCGACGGACTCCACTTCGCCTACGCGCTCCAGGCCCTGTTTCCCTGACCTTCGTGTTCTGCGTCGGCCCGCTCGCGGTCCGCTAGTGTTCGCCCGATGCAGCAGGCGCGACCGCGCACACGGATCATCGCGACGCTCGGACCGGCGACCGACACCGACGTCCGCGTGACCGAGCTCATCGAGGCGGGCGTCGACGTGTTCCGTCTGAACTGCTCCCACGGGAGCCACGACGAGCACCGCGAGCGCGTCGCGCGGATCCGACGGCTGGCGCGCGAGACGAGCCGTCCGGTGGCGATCCTCGCCGATCTGCAGGGCCCCAAGATCCGCACGGGAGCGCTGGCCGGAGGCGGGCCCGTGACGCTCGAGGCGGGCAGCGAGCTCCGCATCGAGACGCGCGAGCGCGAGGGCGACGCGGCCTGCGTCTCGACCACCCACGAGGCCCTGCCCGACGACGTCGTGCCCGGCGACGCCATCCTGGTGTCGGACGGGAAGATCGAGCTCCGCGTCGTCGAGACCTCGGCCGGCGTGGTGCGCACCGAGGTGATCCGGGGCGGCGAGCTCCGCGAGCGCCAGGGGCTCAACCTTCCGGGTGTGGCGGTGAGCGTGCCGTCGCTCACCGAGAAGGACGAGGCCGACCTCGCGTTCGTGCTCGAGCAGGAGGTCGACTGGGTGGCGCTCTCCTTCGTGCGCCGCGCCCAGGACATCCGCGATCTCCACACCCGCATCCGGAGCGCTGGGTGCGAAACCCCGGTGATCGCGAAGATCGAGAAGCCCCAGGCGGTCGCGGCGATCGACGAGATCCTCGACGAGGTGGACGCGCTGATGGTGGCCCGCGGCGATCTCGGAGTGGAGCTCTCGCCCCAGAAGGTGCCGCTCGTCCAGAAGGAGCTGATCTCGCTCGCCAACCGACGCGCCTGTCCGGTGATCACGGCCACCCAGATGCTCGAGTCGATGATCGAGAGCGCCATGCCCACCCGAGCCGAGGCGAGCGACGTGGCGAACGCCGTGCTCGATGGGACCGACGCGGTGATGCTGTCGGGTGAGACGGCGGTGGGGCGCCACCCTGTCGCGGCGGTTCGGACGATGGTGGCGATCGCGCGCGAGGTGGAGGCGGGGTCGGGTCCCCTGTCGGTGCGTCGCGAGCGTTCGGCGCACGGCCACGAGACCGACGCCGAGGCGATCGCCCATGCCATCGCCTCGCTGGTCGAAGCGCGGCGTGGTGTGCGCGCCATCGTCGTGCTCACCCACTCGGGATCGACGGCCCGCCTGATCGCCGCGCACCGGGTGGCCGTTCCGATCCTGGCCTTCACGACCGAGCGTTCGGTGTAACAGCGGAAGGCGC
>CAYYUT010000042.1:0-3241 GCA_964474935.1 uncultured Spirochaetales bacterium | reverse complement strand
TGCGTGCCGGTGTGGCAGAAGCTGCAGCTGAGCGTGCAGCCGATCTGGCTCGAGGGACGCTTCGAGGCGCTCGAGTCGGCCGAGGACCGGGTGCTGGCCGAGGCGCGCGCGCGTGGTCTCGTCGACCGAGGCGATTCGGTGGTGATGAGCGGGAGCCATCCCTTCTCGGAGGGCGCCGCGACCAACTTCCTGAAGCTCAGCGTCGCCTGAGCTTCGGCGGCGGACGCCGCGAGCGCGAGCGGCCGCCGAGCGCCGAGCGCCAGGCGCTGAACGAACGCAGCGGGCCCGCATGGGGTCGCCGCAGCCAGGGCCACGGGTGCAACACGACGGGGCCGATTGCGGGAAGCAGGCGCCGGAAGCCGGGGACCGGCGCGAAGGTCACCGCCAGGGATCGTCCCGCCAACGCGTCTCGAGGTCGCCCGAGGCGGAGCTCGAGCGGCCGCGCGGCCGCGATCTCGGCAAGCGTCTCGACCAGGAAGACGAGCCGCTTCGACGAGAGCCGAAGACGGGCGAGCAGGGGTTCGTCGAACACGAACCAGGCCGGCAGGTCGGGATGGGCAGCCAGGGCCGGATCGTCCCGGCCGAGCGACTCGGCCGTGATCCAGACGCCGTCGGGCCGGCCCGTCTCGACCGGGGCCTCGGGACCGGCGGTCTCGGCGACGTCGGAGTCGGTCGCGAGGGCCTGGGGTGCCGGGGCCGGCTCGAGATGCGCGGCGCGGGGTCGATCGGCGATGGGGCACTGCGACGCGAACTTGCACTGCGGGCAGAGGCCCGGCGCACGCTTCTCGACCTGCCAGCGCGTGAAGGCGTACGGCCGCCCCGTCGCGGTCCCGACCGTCCACTGCCAGCCCATGCGGTTGGCCGCGCGCGAACCGTCGAGCAGATGTCGGAAGAAGTGCTCCTCGCCCTCTCGCCAATCGACGCCCGCTCGCACGGTCCACTGCGAGGCGAGCCACATACGGGTCTGGTTCACGAGCCAGCCGTCGCTCTCGAGCTCGCCGACGACCTGCTCCATGCAGAGCATCTCCCGGGTCCACGGATCACGTTCGGGCTGGAAGGAGGAGGCCGATGGCCAACGCGCCCGCAGACTGGTGCCGAGCCGATCGCCGAGGCGCGCGTAGAGGTGCCGCGCGTACTCCTGCCAGAGGAGCTCGTCGCGGAACTTCGAGACGTCGCGCGAGGGTCCGTCGGCCACGTGCTCCCAGACCCGCGAGAGGGGCAGGAGACCGTGTCGGATATAGGGCGAGAGCTGGGAGGCGCCCCGCCGCCGAGCCGGCCAGACCTCGTTGCGCCGGGCGGCGTAGCCCCGCACGTCCCAGCCCGCGAGCGCGGCGTCGGCGGCCCGCTGTCCGCCGCGGAAACGCAACGAGGCCGCGACCTCGTCGCACGCCAGGTGACCGAGGTGCGCGGCGACCCATTCGATCGCCGCGTCGGGGCCCGGCTCGGGGAGAGGCAGGGATGACATGCCCGTCTCGCTCACCTGCCCAGTATGACTCGCGCCCGGCGCTACGCCGGGCGCTTGCGTGCGCCGACGCCGTCGAGGCGGAAGCGTTCGTCGAGTCGGGGAAGATCGACGCTCCAGCCGAGTTCGCTCTCGATGCGTCGCGCGAGCGCCTGGCTCGCCTCGGGCTCGCCGTGCACCACGAAGGTGCGCTCGGGCGCATCGTGGCCGGAACGCAGCCAGCGCATCAGCTCGTCGGCATCGGCGTGTGCCGACAGTCCCGAGACCACCATGAACTGGCAGTCCACCGGGATGTCGCGGCCGTGGATCCGCAGCGTGTCCTGCCCTTGGAGCAGGCGACGCCCGCGCGTCCCGGCCGCCTGATAGCCCACCATCGCGAGCAGGTGTCGGCGCTCGGGAAGGATCCGCTTCAGGTGGTGGAGCACCCGGCCGCCCGTGAGCATGCCGCTCGACGAGATGATGATTCGCGGGCCCGAGAGCTCGTTCAGCCGCTTCGACTCCGCGACGCTCCGGTGCAGATGGACGTTGCGCGGGAACAGGCCGCCCCGGCTCTCGTCGAGCAGCTCGGCGTCGAGATGATGCTCGTCCCGGTAGCGGGCGTACACCCGGGTCGCGTTCACGGCCATGGGGCTGTCGATGTGGATCGGCACGTCCGGGAGCTTCCCCGCCTCGATCAGGTTGCGCAGGATCAGGGTGACCTGCTGCGCCCGGGCCACGGCGAACGACGGGATGAGCACGATGCCCCCGGCGCCGAGCGTGCGCGCGAAGGCGGGCTGGATCTGGTCCTCGACCGACGCACTCTCGTGTCGGCGGTCGCCATAGGTCGACTCGACCACCAGCACCTCGCATTCGGGTCGCGGCTCGGGATCGACGTGGAGCGTCGCGTCGTAACGCCCGAGATCGCCGCTGAACACGAAGGTCGTCTCCCCGTCGCCCCGCTCCACCCGCAGCTCGACGACCCCCGAGCCCAGGATGTGCCCCGCGTTGTGGAACTTCGAGCGCACGCCGCCCCCGAGGTCGATCCACTGGTTCCAGCCGACGGGCTTGAGCAACGCGAGCGTCTTCTCGGCGTCCTCGCTGTCGAAGAGGGGCACGGCCGGGTGGTGCTTGGAGAAGCCCTTGCGGTTGGCGTACTCGGCGTCCTGCTCCTGGATGCGGGCAGCGTCGAGGAGCAGGATGTCGGCCAGCTCGCGGGTGGCGTGGGTGCAGTAGATCGGTCCCGAGTAGCCCTCGCGCACCATCCGGGGCAGGGCGCCCGAGTGGTCGATGTGGGCATGGGTGAGCACCAGGGCGTCGACGGACGCCGGGTCGAAGGGCGGGCGGCGCCAGTTGAGCTTGCGCAGTCGCTTGAGCCCCTGGAACATGCCGGCGTCGACCTGGATGCGACGATCGCCCGCGTCGAGCAGGAAGCGCGATCCCGTGACCGTTCCTGCCGCGCCATGGAAGCCGAGCTCGAGCATGGGTCCTCCCTTCCGTGTGGGGCGCCAGCGTAGTCGCAGGCGCTCGTTGCGGCGAGGAAGAGTTGGCATCGAGCCCGGCGCCCGGAATGTCGACAGAGCGACGGAGCGCGCGAGGCGCGGCCGGACGTCCCGAGGGGGCCTGAGGCGCGGCCTGTCCTCACTTCGCAGGACCCGGATGCGCCGCGCAGGGAGGACCGATGCACGCGGTTCGCGAGAAGACGGCCCAGGGGGTCGGTGGCGTCGCGCTCCGCTACGAGGAGCAGGGCGCCGGGGTTCCCACCATCGTCTGCTGCAATGGCGTCGGAGTCTCGAGCTTCTT
>CAYYUT010000041.1:0-13029 GCA_964474935.1 uncultured Spirochaetales bacterium | reverse complement strand
CGCTTGAACGGCAGGATCCCGTTGTTGTAGGAGGCGCCGCCCCACAGCATTGCACCGGTCGCCATCAGACTCCGCTTCACGTAGTCGACCGTCTGTCGATGACAGGCCCCACACGCGGCGTCGGCGACACGCAGGTCGCCCGGATTGACGAAGCGCACGTAGGCCGGATGCTCCTCGTTGAGCAGCGTATAGGAGCGGACCGGGTTCCCAGCCCCTTCGCCCCATTGCTCGGGATGGCGGGCCGGGACGTGGGCGCCGCGACGAGCTTCGCGGTATGCGGGGGAGCCGGGTCGGGTGGCCGGGTCGACCCCCACGCTCGCATCCCCACCGTGACAGTCGGTGCAGCCGAGCACCACGGCGGGGCTCGCGTGCATGGTCGCCCGATCGGTCTCGGTGTGGCACGAGCGACAGCCCCAGGACTTGCGCTCGGCGTCCGCATGGGACTGGATCGCGGGCGCGGGCGGATGCTCGGCGATCTCGATGTCCCGTCCGCCGCCGCCTCCGCTGGCCAGGGCCAGGGCGGGTCCGAGCAGACCGAGGATCACGATGGCGAAGCGCTGGGATCTCACGACGTCTCAGTACCGGAGGATGAGGTTGGTGAGGACCGAGTAGAAGGGGCTCTGTTCGTCGTCGAAGAGCTGCTGGAGTCCGTCTCCCGGGAAGAACACCGCACCGGAGACCCGCAACACCACGTTCTCGGTGAAGAAGGGTCGGAAGACCAGGGCGGCCGAGACGTCCTCCCCGATGTGGTTGTCGATGCGGCCCTGGTTCCGGAGCCGTCGCAGCGAGGAGGTGTTCTCGAAGTCGAGATAACTGGCATTCACGCTCAGCCGCAGCTGGGGCAGGATGTCGAAGTCGGCCCCGATGCCGAGCATGCCGATCCCGGGCCCGACGAAGTTCGACTGCCCCTGCTCCTTCGAGCTCCTGAGCGAGGGGATCAGGCCATTGCGTCCCGAGAGGACGACTCCCCCTCCCCCGATGAATGGAATCGCCTGGCGATGCCAGAAGCTGGTGTCGGCCCCGGCGAACTGTGGGTTCTCGAAGATCGCATCGAAGCCGTTCGCCGCGCCGTCGTCGGGATCGTTGTCGCCCGAGGCGTAGAGACCGAAGGCCTTCAGTCGGAACCAGTCGAAATCCATCGATGCCTCGAGCGCACCGAAGAAGGCGTTGATGGATACGTCGCGCATGGCAAGCGGGTGCCGTTTGTCCTCACCGAGTGCCCAGTAGCCCGAGAAGGTGAGATTCACCCGGCCGATATGGCCGTCTCCGTTCAGGCCCAGATACACGACGTCGTAGTCGTGCGCCCTCCCATCGCCCATCACGGCCGGACGCTGGAGGAAGCCATTCTTGTCGAAGAAGGGACGTTCGTTGCCTTCGCGATTGCGGTCGTAGGCGACGATTCCCTGCACGGTGAACCCCAACACGGGAAAGTCCTGCAGATAGACATTCGCGATGATCAGGTGGTCGTCGCGTACCGAGAGCTTCTCGTTCAGCCCGGAGTTGATGTCCTTCTCCATGCGGACGAACCACGCGAGGTTGTACTGGAGGCGATTGTTCCAGTGGTTCCCGAACAGGCGCACCCCCGGCGCGTTGTCCTGGAAGAGGAAGCCCCGGAAGTCGCTCGAGAAACCCTGGATGCCGACCCGGATGCTGTCGAAGTCGTAGCGATCGCTCTTGTTCCAGAGATGCCGATCGACGAAGGCCTCCTGGATGCCGAAGTCGTGATCGAAACGGGTGCGACCCTCCCCCGGATCGATGTCGATGATCCGGTTCTCCTGGACGATCGTGTGATTCCAGTTCTGGACGGCCGTGAGGCGGAACTCCCAGTCCGGCGGACGGAAGACCGTGTCGCCCTGGATCAGCGAGACCGAGAGCAGCAGGCTCTGACTGAGCAACAGCTGCTCCCCGTCGCCGAAGACGTCGAGGGCCCCGCTGGAGCGGGTGGTCTGGATGCCGACGGGGGTCGGCAGGCGTCGTGGCTCGACCAGGCTGTCGGACAGCAGGGTGACGTTCAGGAACCAGTCGTCGCCGAAGAGGGGACGATCGGCCTTGAGCGTGTTCTGGTGGTAGGGGTCCCACCAGCGTTCGCTCACGCCGAGCGATTCCACGATGCGCCATCGGTCCGGCACGGGGACGAACTCGGCGGGGAGGGCCGGGGGCGGCAGGTCGGGGGCCGTGGGGCTGGGCGCACCCGCGCCAGGGCGCCGGCGCAGGATGTCGGGACCCGTGTCGCCCGTGGCGGGCGTGTCCTCCACACCCTTCTCCTCGGAGCGGGGCTCGTGCTCGGCCGATGCCGGCGCGTTCTCGCGAGCCGTCGCCGGTGAGGGCGCGCTCGATGCGAGCGGCGCCGTCAGACACAGGATCGAGAGCAGGAGTCGTCCGGATCGCATGCTCAGAGCCCTCCGCACGCGTCTTGGGTGCTGCTGTCCAGGAAGGGCGCCACGGGGCAGCTCACGTAGCGGAGTGCATCACCGGTGGCGCCGGTGAGCTGGTCGGCCCGGATGCCGATCGGAGCGTTCCCGACCCCCGTCGCGAGCTCGATGCCGGCGTCGTGCAGGCCACGGAACGCCACCAGATCGTCCTGGTCGATGCCGTCCCCCGACACGCCGATTCCGCCGACCAGAGTGGCGCCGCGGTAGATCGGCACGCTCCCCGGGAAGATCTGGATGCCGTTCGCGAGCGCCGTCGCGTTCGGCGCCTCGGCGCAGCTCGTCGGAGTGGCCGGGCATCCGCCGCCGAAGAAGGCCGCCTCCACCGCTGGCACGTACTCGCAGATCGCGGCCGCGAGCTGATTCAGCACCAGGTCGAGCTGAAGGCCGGTGGTGAAGGGGCTCCACTCGCCCTCGGGTCGGCTGAAGGGCCCATTCGAGTTGGCATCGATCCCGTCGGGGAAGAAGGGTCGCGAGAGATTGCCGCCGGCCCGATCGGAGAAGGCGAATCCGTCGGCGAGCGCCGTCGGGCCGACGAAGGCCTGGACGGCAGTCACGTAGTCGCCGAGGGGGTCCGCTCCGAGCGCGGCCGGAGGGGCGGGCGCCGCGCTGAGGTTCGCCCCGGCGGTGACGCCCGAGAAGAAGGCCGCCGTCCGTGCCTTCTGGAGCGAGACGTCGATCCCGAACACCGGCGCATCGGGTGAGCGGACGAAGCCCAGCAGGTTCCCGGCGGTGTCGACCACCGCGACGTTCACCCGCGCGGCCGACTCGGGCGGGCGCCGAATCTGGGCCCGGGTGCGTCGCGCGATGTCGAGCGCATGCTTGAGGATCACCCGCACCTCTCCACTCGTGAGTCCACCTCCCCCAGGCAGCGGGCTCAACGAGTCTCGCGGGTTGGTGGTGGGGAAGGGCATTCCCGCCGTGTCGACCAGCACCTCCGCCGGAATGCCTTCGAACGTGGTCGCGGCCACACCGGAGGCGTTGGTGAGGAACTCGGTCCCGGCGAGCACTCCGCCGGCGGCCGTGAAGAAGCCCGATACGTCGATCAAGGAACCTTCGACACCGCCGTCGATGTCGCCGTAGGCGTCGACCGCCACGTTGGCGGTCCCGGTGTCGTCGGCGTACCGGAGCGAGCGGCCGTCGACGTTGATCCGGCTGGCGATGCGGTCGGAGGCGGGAGTGAAGCCCTGGATGGCCGCCACCGCGATCCGCTCCTCGAGATCGGAGTCGTCGTCGAGCACGTCGCGATCGATCGAGTAGCTGCCGTCGAGCTCGACTCCGACGCCGCCCACCGGAACCCCTTCCTCGTAGAGGGCCAGGCCTCCTGGATCGGCCGACAGTCCGAGCGGCAGACGCTTCGGTCCGGTGGCATCGACGCCGAAGCTCCGCACCAGATCGCCGCACGGGAGCTGCGAGAACTGCACGCCGAACAGCGGGCCTCCGGGCTGTCCGGTCTCGTGCGGATTGAAGTGCTCCTGGACGATCTGACTGGCCGTCCGGCTCGTGAAGGCATTGCCCTGGCTCGAGAGATAGGCCGCCGTGCCGGCCTTGCTGATGGCCGCGACGGCGCTCGGAACCACGATCCCTTCCAGGCCGGTCTCGCTGCCTCCCGCGACGATGCCGGAGGAGATCGTGGTGTCGGTCGCGGCTCCGTTCATCTGGAAGACGGCGAGCACGTTGCCCACCCGATCGACGACGGCGATGGTGGCGGCCACGCCCGCGGCCCCGGCCTGGGCGACGGCGCGGGCGACGACCCCCTCCGCCTCGGACTGGCTCAGGACCTGCTGAGGACACGATCCGGTGCAGCCGCTGTCGGTGTCGCCCCCGCTGCCGGCGCCCCCGCCCCCGCAGAGCGATCCGAGACTGAGCGCGAGACAGACGGCGAGCACGAGGCGGAGGATCATCTCGACGCCCGGAGACGGTCCGCGGCAGGCGCCGCCGCGTCGAGCGGGCGCGACGGGTCCGCGTGATATGCATGACAGAGGCCGCAATCGGACGCGACCCGAGGCGGAGGTGCGTTCGCCCCGCCGTGACAGCCGCGGCAGGTCTCGATGCCGGGAACCAGAACGTCCGCGGAGCGGCGGCTCGGCCGCAGCCCACGCCCGGCCAGCTCCGCGACGTCGTGGAGTGCGAAGGGGATCTCGCTCGTCTGGGCCCAATCGGGCTTCGGATGGGACGGCGCGAAATTGGGGTCGTAGGCGGCGGCGGCGACGTGGCATCGGGCGCAGAGGGTCGCGGAGTGCCCCGCGTGCGAGAAGTCCGACGCGGGCAGCCACCGGCGGGTGAGGTGCACCGGGGCCACACGCGGACCGCCGTCCCCGACCTCGATCCGATGGCATTGCGCGCAGTGCTCGTCGCCCGAGAGCAGATGTGTCTCGGCACGCTGGGCCGCCTCCTCGGCCCAGGCCAGGGCGGCCTCGCGCTTCGCGGGCTCGAGCGGTGCGTCGGGAACGCCGCGAACCAGAGCCGGTACCCCGGATCCCCGGTCTGCGCCGCCGCCGAGCGCATGCCACGCGTAGAACTCGGTCAGATCGGCACGCACCTCCTCGAGAGATGCGTGCACCGCCTGCCGCTCCGGGAAGGCCTCGTCGAAGACCAGCCCGTGACAGCTCCGGCAGTGGACGTCGAAGGACACGGGCTCCATGGCATGGCCGCCCGGCTCGGGGGTGTGGCAGGCGTCGCATCGGAGATGGCGCTTCTCCCCGGATCCGACATCGACGACGAGCTGGCCCACGTGCCGGAAGTGGTCGAAGGCGAGGCCCGAGCGCTCTTCGATCACGGGGCTCCAGGCGGTGCGGCGCGTGGCCCGATGGTCGGGATCGGCGGGGAGCGCCAGGCGCAGCTCGGGGTGGTGGCGTCCGAAGTCCGAGGCGTTGCCCAGGATCGTGTCCGGCACGATGGTCTCGAGACGGGCATGACAATCGGAGCACAACCCGCCGGGCAGCGTGGCCAGATCGCGGTCGTCCTGGTGCTCGCGGTGGCAGGAGGCGCAACGTGCCTGCCTCGCCGAGTGCGTCGCGACCGCCTGCGTGGAGCCGTGCTCGCCGACCTGCGGGTGGCAGGTACGGCACGCCGTGTCCGCGACGGGCTCGAAGGGCCGCGCGTGACAGGCCTCGCAGTCCGCCGCCAGCGTGGCATGAACGCTCGCGACCGGGCCGCTGCTCCAGCTACGCGGAGGCGCGTCGGCGAGCAGTGGCAGCGCACCCCACCCCGCGAGCACTCCGACGCCCAGTGCCCACGAGAGGCGGCGCCGGGTGAGCCAACCGGATCCGAGCCGGGTGCGGGCCTCGAGCCCGGCGAGCCCATCGTCCGAGCGCTCGACCCGTTCGATCTCGACCTGCAGCGGTGCACCCGCGCTGGCCTCGATCACCCGGAGCTCGTAGCTCCCGAGCCGCAGGCGGTCGCCACCGGCCAGCCGGGCCGAATGCACCGGCCGACCGTTCACGAGCAGCACGTGCGCATCCGAGGCGGTTGCGACGAACCCCTCGGCGTCGGCGGCAAAGCTCCCCTGGTGCAGCGGCACCGCCAGATCGTTCAGGTGGATCTCGTTGTCGGTTCCGCGGCCGAACCGGACCACCGGCCCTTCGAACGTCTCCGAACGCCGGGTGCGGACGCCCGAGCTTCGCGTATCGACGTGGACGAGCTCGATTCGCACGACGGCTACCGGTAGTAGTAGACCGCGAACACGTGCACGATCACGGCGGCGAGGCTGGCGAACGAGAAGGGCACGTGAAGGGTGAGCCAGACGTCGAGCAGCGTGCGGTGTCGCACGATCCGTCGAATCCGCCGGAGCAGGGCCTGTTTGCGGGCGATCAACCCGATCAGATCGCGGAGGCGTTGGCGCTCCGCTTCGTCGACCTGTTGGGCGCACTCGCGCACGATGGCCAGCGCCCGGCGGGTGCCGCAGCGGGGATCGCGCCCGGCGAGGCGTCGCAACAGCCCGCCTCCGATGCGCGTCTGCTCGATGCCGATCCTGGTGGCTTCGGCCACGGCGTCGGGAAGGTCGCGCGCGACGCTGCGCCATTCGGAATCGAGATCCGCCACCTTCTGGAGGAGAGCCTCGAACTTCTCGCCGGGCATATCGCGGGTGATCGCACCGGGAACCCGGGCGTACACGACAAGGCCCACCAGTCCCGAGAGGATCACCACGACCATCAGGCCGTACGCGAGGGTGTGTACGTTCCAATGGAACTCGAACCCGGCATGCAGCGGCACGAGGAAGAGCAGGGACGTGCCGATGTACACGTGGGCCGAGACCCAGGTTCGCAGACTCCAGCCCCGGGCGTGGTAGCTCCGCTTTCGCACCCCGAGCCACATCAACCAGACCATCAGGGTCGCGCACACGATCCCGAGAGCGGTCCCGAACGAGGTGCCGCCGTCGTGCCCTCCCATCGGCTCCCAGGACGCGTAGGCGAAGGCCGTCGCGAGGACGAGAATCAGGCTCGCCTTGAGGAAGACGAAGCGACGCAGGGTCCACGCCGACTCGAAGCTCGCCATCCCTATTCTCCCTCCCCGACCAACCGGTCGACGTACTCGCGCGGATTCACCCGCACGATCGCGCCGGTCGGACACGACGCCACGCACGCGGCCCTGGGCCCCTGCCCGCGTCGGGGCGGCAGGCTCCGGCAGAGGTCGCATTTCACGGCCAGCTTGGGCGGGGCGTCGCTCGTGTCCTTCTCTCGGGGGGCACCCTTGCGGGCGATGCGGCCCCCGTCGCCGCCCAAGAGGAGTCGCCAGAGAAGGCCGGGGCGCGGCTCCGACTCGATCGCTGCCATCTGGATCACGTCGTACGGACAGTTTCCTGCGCAGTTCCCGCATCCGATGCAGTTGTCCATGATGTAGACCTCGCCATTCGGGTGACGGCGGATCGCGTCGACCGGGCAGTCGGACATGCACTTCGGGTTCTCGCAGTGACGACAGGCGGTGGGGATGTGGATCTGGTCGAAGGTCGGGCCGGCTTCACGGTCCAACCGCGAAACGCCGCCGTGGGTCTCGGCGCATGCCGTCTCGCAGTTGTCGCAGCGGACGCAGAGGCTCTCGTCGATGAGGAGCAGGTCGGTCGCTTCGCCGGCGCCCGAGGCCATCAGGAACTCGACCAGACCGCTCGTCGAGCCCGGTCCCCGACTCTGGACGTTCGAGATCTGGTGGTCGTCGGCCACCCGCTCGAACTTCTCGCGCCACTCGGGATGGTCGTCGAGGAGCGGGAGCAGGGCCTGCGGGGGCAGGCGCACGATCTCGGTATGGACCGTCGCCCGGACCGTGGCAGTACGACGCATGTCGCCGGCCAACAGTCCGACCTCGCCGAAGTAGTTCCCGGCCTGGATGTAGTTCAGCACGACCTCGCGGCCCGCCCGCTGTCGGACCACCGTGACGGCACCCTTCTGCACCAGACAGAGCCCGTCCGAGAAATCGCCCTCGCGGAAGACGGTCTGGCCGGGCGCGTAGGCCTCGAGAAAGGCGCCGGTCGCGAGCGTCCAGGCTTCCCGATCGGCGATGCCGGGCAGGAGCTTCCGAAGCCGCCGGTCGATCGCCGTTGCATGCAGCACGCGCTGAACGGCCGGGACCGACTTCGACAGACGGATCATCCCGTAGCGCGACGTCTCGAGCAGCACGCTCGGCGCCGCGGCCACCACGGTGGCGCTTCGCCGGCGGCCGGAGAGCAGGCTCCCTTCACCGAAGAAGTCGCCGACGCCGAGTTCCACCTCTCGGAAGTGTCGCTCGTCGTCGTCGAGGTCGGCGTCCGCATCGGCGTCGGTGCGGGGGACGATCACCTTCACGCGCCCGTCGAGCACCGAGTAGAAGTCGTCCGAGAAGTCGTTCCGCCTGAAGATTTCGTCGCCAGCGGCCGGCGTCACGATCTCGGAATCGACCAGCAGCTCGCGGAGCTGGATCTTGGTGAGTCCGGCGAGCAGGGGAACGTCGCCGCGAATCCGGTCGAGCACCTGCGCCGTGTCGCCCCCGAGCGGGGCCAGCTTCTCGCGAAGGATCGGCTCGTCGGCCGGCTCGACCGGCTCGCCGAGGATGTGCTCGACGACCTCGAAGCCCTGGTTCATGCAGTTCTTGATCAACGGGTAGCCGGCCAGTGCCCCGATCAGGTGGACACCCGGGACGTTCGACTCATAGGTCTCCGAGACCTCCGGGACGGCCTCGGCGTCGGCCGAGGGGAAGCGGACGCCCATCTCCTCGAGGAAGCGCCGGGGAGCGATCGCGCCGAGTCGTCCGATCACCCGATCGCATTCGATCCGCGCCTCGCCGCTCTGGGTTCCGAGGACCGCGGCGCGCGGCTCGAATCGGAGCACCCGCGAGTTCGGGTGGTACTGGATGCGGCCGGCCCGGATGGCCCCCTGGATCAGGTTGCGGTTGGCGGGCTTGGCCCGGTCGAACTCGGCCGATCGGTTGGCGAGCGCCACGTCGTTGTCGGCGTCGGCGAGGGCGAGGGCGTTCTCGATGCCTGCATCGCCGGCTCCGACGACGAGGATACGCTCGCCGCGATGCTCTTGCGGGTCGTCGAGCTGGTAGCCGACGTGTTCGAGGTCGTCCCCGGGAACTCCGAAAGCGCGCAGGTTGCCCTGGAGCCCGATCGCGAGGACCAACCGCTCCGCGTCGACCGCCGATCCGTCCTGGAGGTGGAGACGGAACGCCTCCTGCTCTCCTTCGAGCCGGACGAGCGCGCAGCCCGGGCCTTGCCGCAGGCACACCCCTGCGGTCCGGACATCCTGCTGCCATGACGCCAGAACGTCCTCGCGGCTTCCCTTCTCGAAGCGAAGCGCCAGCTCGCGGTGAAGCGGCAGACTCGCCGGTTCGGCCATCACCAGCTTGCCCTTCTGGTAGCGGTGGATCGTGTTGGCGAGCTGGCCCCGCTCGAGAACGACGTGCGAAACCCCGCGCTGGGCGGCGCGCACGCCGGCCGCGAGTCCGGCCGGGCCCCCACCCACGATCGCGATGGAGACCCGTTCAGACATCGGTGCCGTCCTCGGTACCCGTGTCGTCCGATGCGCCGCGACAGTCCTGGTGTTCGAGGCCGTAGACGCGTTCGATCGATCCGTCGTGCAGGAAACGCTGGGAGGCGGGAGGCGGACGGTCCGGCGTACTGTCGCCGCAGGCGAGTCGCAGCCCCGCGAGATGCAGCTCGCGCAGAGCGGCAAGTCGGCCGAGGTCGTCGGGCAGGCGGGTGAGGCGCCCCCGCGTCGTCCCGGGCCGCGTCCAGGCCAGATTGAGGATCTCGAGCCGATCGAGTCCCTGCCAGCGCACAGGCAGCGTGACGAGCGGACTCTCGTTCGCATGCAGCTCCTGGAGGCGTCCGAGGTCGGCGATCGAGTCGGGCAAGGTCGCGAGCGGATTGTCGCCGACCGTCAAGGTGCGCATGTGCGCGAGCGCGCCGAGGTCGCGCGGCAGCGAGCGCAGCGCGTTCGAGTGCAGCCGCAGCTCCTCGAGCTGCCCGAGCCCCGCCAGAGTCTCGGGAAGGACTCGAATCCGGTTCGCGCTCAGGTCGAGCAGGCGAAGCGCGTGAAGCTCGCCGACGCTCTCTGGAATCCGCTCCAGCCGATAGCCGAACGAGGCATGGGCCGTCGGGCCCGTCGCGAGCATCACCAGACGCCCACCCTGCCAGACCTGGAGGCCGAACTCGACGGGCTCGAGCCGGCCGTCGCCGTCGTCGAAGTCCAGACGCGACGCGTCTTCGTCGAGGCCCGAAACGGCGATGAGGTCTTCGAGGACGCGGAGGTCGCCGCGGTGCAAGCCGACGTGCGGGGGCGCGGTGAGTCCGCGGTGGTCGCGACCGTTGTGCCAGATCGAGGTCGGGTCACGCGCGGCCGCGCGTTCGAGCCACGCTCCGAACCGGGACCAGCCAGAACCTGCGAACGACCCCCCGGGATTCGTCGGGCCCCGCTCCCCGAGACCGGCCGCGCCACGCGGCGCGGCATCCCGGGCCGGCGCCGCGCTCGATTCCGGCGTCGCGTCCCCCACCGCGGGCGGCGATGCGCCCTGCTGAGCGCCTACGAGCGCCACGACCAAGGTCACCGAGAGACAGCCGGCGGCGATCAGGGGCCGCACCACCCGCCACGGGGGCGCCTTTCCTCGCTTCGCGGACATGCCCCCCGATCGGCTCGCCGCAGGCAAAAGTTCAACAGAATCGACTGGCCAGGGCATCGGATTCCGAGGGGATGCCGCCTCGCTGCCGGCGTCCGTCCGAGCGGCAACTGTCCTTTTTGATGGATGGGTCGGTTCTGGGGGGGGACCTCGATCATTTCGAGGACTCGATGCGACGAGAACGAAGGATAGGCAGGTGAGACTGGATGCTGTTCGAATGGTCACGACGGGTCGGAGTCCGCATCGGCGGTATCGCTGCGGTGCTCGGTCTCCTCATGATCGCCACCAGTCTGTATCTGCACTCGGTGGTCGCCGGGATCGGTGGCGATTTCGTGGCGGTCGCCGAGCGCGAGCTGCCGCTCGCATTGCATCTCCGCGCGGTGCGGCTCGAGCACCAGGACCTTCGCGAGGCGCTCGACCGTCTGGCCCGCGAGAGCCCGGCGACGCTCGAACGCCGCTGGGCGGAGCGGAGCCGGCGCTACCGCGCCTGGAGAGCCGAGGCCCGGGAATTCGCCGCGACCACCTCGTCGGAGCCCGGCGATTCCGAATCGCTGCGCTGGCTCGACGAGGCGCTCGACGAGATCGAGGCGGCCGAGCGTCGCATCGGGGAGCGCTTCGCGTCGCTTCCCGAGCCGTCGGACCCCGCCTTCGACGCCGCGATGGGCGGCTTGCAGGGGCTCGTCCGCGAGCTCTCCCGCCGACTGGAGGCGACCGAATCCAGCCTGTCCGCCCACTCGGCCGAAGCGAGCGCGCGCGCCCTCGGCCGCGCGCGCCGAGCCCGGCTGCTGACGCTGCTGGTCACGGCCTCGGCGACGCTCGCGGGGCTGTTGATCGCATTCCTGCTGATCCGCCAGATCACCCGCGCCATCGAGGCGCTCCGGCAGGGCGCGAGACAGATGGCAGATGCCCTCCAGCGCGGCGAGCAGCCGGTGAGCACGCTCGGCCGCTCGGGAATCCGCGAGTTCGACGATCTCTGTGACGTCTTCGAGGCCTCGGCGGTCCGGATCGGGGCCGAGATGCGTTCGCGGCGGGAGGCCGAGCGCTCGCTCCAGCAGCTGTCGGAGTGGGACCGCGCCGTCTTCGACGCCGCCCCGGATGCCACCATCGTCGTGGATGTCAGGGGCCGGATCCGTCAGGCGAACGCCCTGGTCGAGGATCTGCTCGGCTATCCGGTCGGCGGACTCCTCGGGAAGCCGGTCGAGGTCCTGCTGCCCGGCCCGCTCCACGAGGCCCATCGCGCCCATCGCGAGCGCTTCCTGGCGGACCCGAGCGTCCGACGGATGGGCGGCGACCGGGAGCTCGTCGCGGTCACCCACGACGGCGACGCGATTCCCGTGGTGGTCCGCCTGAGCCCGGTCCGATCCGGCGAGGACACGATGGTGATCGCCTCGATCCGTGACATCCGAGAGTGGCAGGCCCAACAGGAGCAGATCCGGGAGCTCGCCTTCTACGACTCCCTCACCGGGCTCCCCAACCGGACGAGCCTCCAGCTCCGTCTCGACAAGGCGCTCGAGAGGGCCAGCCTCGAGGAGCGGCCGCTCGCGCTGCTCTTCATCGATCTCGACGGCTTCAAGATGGTGAACGACAGCCTGGGCCACGACTCGGGGGACGAGCTGCTGCGGCAGGTGGCGGCGAGGCTCGCACATTGTGTGCGCTTCGCCGACGACGTGGTGCGGATGAGGGTTGAATACGGGGCGGCGACGGAGTCGGTCTCGAGGCTCGGCGGCGACGAGTTCACCATCCTGCTCCAGGGGACCGGTGAGCTGGACGACATCGTCAAAGTGGTCGAACGGGTTCTCGCAGCCCTCGATCAGCCGATCTCGATCCGGGGCTTCGATGTCGGCGTCGGAGCGAGCATCGGAATCGCGCGGTTTCCCGAGGACGGCCGCGACGCCATCGGGCAGCTCAAGGCGGCCGATGCCGCCATGTACCAGGCCAAGGGAAACGGACGCAACCGCTATGAGTTCGCGAGCGACCGGGCCGACGACACCGGCTCGCGCCGGCTCCGTATCGTGTCGCGGTTGCGGAACGTGGTGGAGTCGGGCGCCCTCGAGCTCGCCTACCAGCCGATCCGCCACGGGCGGGAGGGTCACGTGGTGGCGCTCGAGGCCCTGGTGCGTTGGAGCGACGAGGAGCTCGGCCCGGTCTCGCCGGGCGAGTTCATCCCGATCGCCGAGGAGATCGGCATGATCGGGGCGATCGGACAATGGGTGCTCGAACGGGCCTGCTCCCAGCTCGCCGTGTGGCGTGCCGACGGCCTCCGGACGGTTCGGCTCTCGGTGAACGTGTCGAGCCGGCAGGTGAACGATCCCGGGTTCGTCGACCTCGTCGACAAGATGCTCGAGCGCTACGGACTCGCACCCGAGGACCTCGAGCTCGAGATGACCGAGACCGCTTTCCTCTCGGAGGCCGCGCAGACCGTCGAGACCATCTGGGGACTGCATGCGCGAGGGCTCGGTCTGGCGCTCGCCGACTTCGGAACCGGCTACTCGAGCCTGAGCTATCTGCGTCG
>CAYYUT010000040.1:0-13041 GCA_964474935.1 uncultured Spirochaetales bacterium | reverse complement strand
TGGCGTCCCTTAGGGCCCTCGCATATGGCCCGCCCCTCCCGTACCCGCGCGGCCCGCCTGACCCCTTCGGCGTCGGTGCGGCCTTGCGCCGCTCCGGCCCCGAACTCGGAGATCAGGATCGGACGGTCCGGATGGCGGGCGTGCAGATCCTCGAGATGCGCGCGGGCCGCGTCGGCCTCGCCGTAGTACCAGCCGTGGTAGAGATTCACCGACACGACGTCCATGTCGCGCGAGGCCCGGCGGCGGCTGTCGAGAAAGGCGCGGTCGGTGGTGAGCTCGGCCACGGTCACCAGCCGCGTCGGGTCGAAGCGGCGTGCCACGTCGGCCAGCCAGCCGTGGACCTCGGCGGCGCCCTCGCCCCACGTGTAGGTCTCGTTCGCGACGCCCCAGAGCACGAGGGCCGGGTTGTTCGCATCGCGTTCGATCATCTCGATGAGCTGCTGCTGGGCGCGAAGCAGCAGCCGGCGGTCGCCCAGCTGGCGCATCCCGAACTCGCGCCACGGGAAGTCGCGCCACGCCTGCCGCTCGACGAACCACGCGGCGAATCCGATCCCGGCCTGATAGAGCGGGATCTCCTCGCCGAGGAGGAAGCCCCGGTCGCGAGCGGCCAGCACGGCCCGCACGTCGTGGGGGTAGTGGGCGAGCCGTACGTAGTTCGCCCCCAGACGCTCGATCCAGGCGAGATCGCGTTCGATGCTCTCCGGGGTCTGGGTGGCGCCGAGCTCGGGGTCGTCCTCGTGTTTCGACACGCCGCGAAGGAAGATCGGCTCGCCATTCAGATGCAGCGATGGGCCGTCGGTGCGGATCTCGCGCAGCCCGGTCCGAAAGTCCCAGGTGCTGATCGCCGTCTCGCCGGCGAGCGCCACGCTCACGTCGTAGAGTGCCGGTTGCTCCGGGCGCCAGAGCGTGACGGCATCGGCCGGCAGCTCGATGCGGAACCGATGCGCGCGCACCCCGTGCGGCCCGGCGAGGGCCCGGTTCGCGCGGGTGCTCTCCACCCGGGTCTCGCCGTTCGGGGCCACGATCGAGACCGAGAGCCGGTAGTCGCTTCCGGGTCGGCCCGACCAGGTGAGCACCTCGAGCGCGAACCCGGGCGAGGGGCCGAGCACGGGACGCGCCACCGCCTTGAATACGTAGGGATCGGGCAGCCAGTCGAGCCGGACGTCGCGGTGGATTCCGCCGTAGTCGGCCCAGCCCGGGTTGTGGCGCGGCCCGAGCCTCGGTGGGAGCGAGGTGCGGGTGAGCCGGTGGTCGACCCGCACCACGAGCTCGTTCTCGGCCGGAGGCTCCCCCGGACCCGCGTGTCGCACGAGATCGGATACGTCGAAGTGGAAGGGCGTGTAGCCACCCTCGCGGGAGCCTATCCGCTCTCCGTTCAGCCACACCTCGGCCCGCAGCAGGACACCATCGAAGGCCAGCCGGGCGAGGGGGTGGCCCGCGGGCGCGGGCCCCAGCGCGAACCGACGCCGCAGCCACACGACGCCGCGCGTGTCGCGCCAGTCGCTCCGCGCGCTGTTCCAGGTGGAGGGAACACGGGTGCGCTCCCAGCCCGCGGCAGCGAGCTCGGCGTCCGAGGCGAGCTCGAACCAGCCCTCCCGCTCGCCGCGTTCCCCGGGATCGTGGCGTCGCCACCACCCGTCGCCCGAGAGCGCGCGGCTCGGATGGCTCGTGCGCTCGAAATGGGTCGGGTAGGGAATTCCGTTCACGCGCAGGAAGGGGATCGCGTCGGGCGAGGCGTTGCTCCCGACGCAGTAGACCGCGAAGCGCTCGCCGCGCGCACCACAGGCCACGGCGAGGCGGCTCGGGTCGAAGCCTGCGTCGAGCAGGCCTTCGCCGAGCGCGAGCACTCCCCAGAGCGCCGCGGTGAGGAGCGCCGCCACGAGCACGATCAGGGTGCGTGCCATGCCGGAATCCTACAGCAGCCCGTCGCGGCCGAGGGGTCGGCGCGGTCGGTTCGGCGTCGCGCCGGATGCGGACCGTGTGCGCCGGGCACCGGGCCTCGACGCTAGCGCGGAGGCGTCCCGCGCCGTGGGCCGTGGTTCACGATGATGTAGACGGCGTGGACGATTCCCGGCACGTATCCGAGCAGGGTCAGGATCAGGTTCACCCAGAACTGGGCGCCGAGCCCGACCTGGAGGAAGACACCGAGGGGCGGGAGCAGGATGGCGACGAGAATCCGGAGGACGTCCACGACCCCTGGCTCCTGTCCGGCCGTCGGCCGTTCATCCGGTGGGTCGGTCGGCCCGCCGGCTGGCGACTCGCGTCGTTCGGGAAGTGACGCGCCGGAGCATAGCGGAGCGGGGCGGCGGCCGCGGCTGATCACGGTCGCTCTGTGCGGATCGTCCGCGAGACCTCGTGAGCGACGGGCTCCTCGGGTGCCGACCGCGCCGCCTGGCTCGACTGCGATCGAGCTCGGGAGCGCCATCGATCTGGCGACGTGGCCTGCGCTCGACTTCCGCTCGGGCGCCTCGGACCGTCGCCCATCGCGCGAGCTTTGCGCGACCGCGCCCCGGGTTCGGTCGCCTCAGCCCCGTCCGGCCTTCCCGAGTGCAAGGCGCGCCTCGGAGAGCTCGGCCTCGCCGGCCCGGAAGTTGGCCTCCCAGGCGCCGCGGAACGGGGTCGGCCACATGCCCGCACCGTTCGGCACCTGGTTCAGTGCCCGGATGGCCCGCTCGATGTGGTGGATCGCCATGGCGTAGTCGAGGTCGGCCGGGTTGGAGAACGAAGGTGCCGGATCGAGGGCCTGGACCGGCCGGAGCGTCCGGCCGAGGTCGCGCCGCCAGCGCTCGCCCCATTGGTACCATTGGCGGATCTGGCCCCCATCGCTTCGCCCGGGTGCGTCCGGGTCGTAGCGGGGCTCGCCCAGCCCTTCGACGTCGCGCTTCGCGCGGGCGATCCGGCGGTCGAGGTCGGCGAGCACGTCCTCGATCGCTTCGCGCGTCGCCGGGTCCATCGTCGGAGGCGGCGGCCGTTGGCGACGGGCGAGTCCAGGGGTCGAGCGCGCCATCCAGTCGGCCGGCTGGAACCAACGAGCGCGGATCTGCTCCCAGTCGCGTCGTAGGCCGGCGAGGTCGAGCTGGCGGTAGCCGGCGTCCTGCTGGCTGCCGATCCGCGACGAGAACGAGAGCACATCGACCCCGGCCTGGCGCCCGATTCCCGGGACGCGGAGCAGGGCGGTCGCCAGATCGTGGAGTGCACCGCTGACGCCCCGATCGCGAAAGCCGTCGTCGTGGGCGTCGGGGATCCGGAAGAGCTCGCTCTCGATCGTCTCGATGGCGGCCCGATGCGGCCCCGGATCGATCGGGCCGCTGGACTCGGCGGTGCGCCGTGGACCCGCCGCAGACGGGCTGGGACGGTCCACCGGGCCCGGCTCGATTCCCGGCTGCGGCACCCCGAGCCGGCTTGTGACCCGCGATTCGACGAAGTCGGTCGCCATCCAGAGCACCGCCACGGCGAGTACCGTCATGACCATGCGCGCGCTGCCCATCGGTTGCCTCCCTGGTCGGCGGATCGGGCCCTCCAGCAGGCTGTGCGGCGGGTCGTGGATCCCGCTTGAGGAGAAGCGTCCGCGTTCGCGCTTGCCCGGCGCCCCGGGGACAGGGAGTATGGAGAGGCCTGCAAACGAAGGAGTCCCATGAGGTCCTATCAGGTCGTTGCCCACGGCTCGCCGCTCGAGGCCCGCGACCACCCCGATCCCGAGCCGCAGGGCCGCCAGGTCCTGCTGCGCACGCGGGCCTGCGGCGTGTGCCACAGCGATCTTCATCTCTGGGAGGGCTTCTTCGACATGGGCGAGGGCCGCAAGCTCGACATGTCGGGGCGCCCGCTGCCCTTCACGCTCGGTCACGAGATCGTGGGCGAGGTGGTGGCCCTCGGTCCGGATGCGGCGGCCGGCGCCGAGGCCCCCGGCCTGGGTGACCTGCGGGTGGCCTATCCCTGGATCGGATGCGGCGACTGCCCGCTCTGCACGGCCGAGCAGGAGCATCTCTGCCCGGCCTCGCGGGCCCTCGGGGTCGGGGCCGACGGGGGCTACAGCGATCACGTCCTGGTGCCCGACCCCCGCTACCTCTTCGACCCCGCCGGGATTCCGGCCGAGCTCGCCGGGACCTACGCCTGCTCCGGGCTGACCGCCTACTCGGCGATCGCCAAGGCCCGTGTGGCGGCGACGGGGCGCGAGCTGCTCGTGGTGGGCGCGGGCGGCGTCGGGATGGCCGCGATCGCCATCGCGCGGGCCGTCCTGCCGGACACCCGCATCCTCGCGGCCGACGTCGATGCCGCCAAGCTCGAAGCGGCCGGCAAGGCCGGCGCGGACGAGGCGATCGACGCGGGCGACACACAGGCGTCCCGGGCGCTCGCGAAGGAGACCGGGGGCGGGGTGGCGGCGGCCATCGACTTCGTGGGCTCGGAGTCCTCGGCCCGCTTCGCGATGAGCTGCCTCGGACGCGGATCCGACCTCGTGGTGGTGGGACTGTTCGGGGGCGCGCTCAGCCTGTCGCTGCCGCTGCTCCCGCTCAAGGCGATCGGGCTGCGCGGCACCTACGTCGGGAGCCGCGCCGAACTCGGGGAGCTGCTCGCCCTGGCCCGGGCCGGTCGGATCCCGCCGATTCCGATCGAGCGGCGTCCCCTCGCCGGGGCCAACGAGGCCCTCGAGGATCTGCGTGCGGGGCGCGTGGTTGGCCGGGCGGTGCTGGTCCCGGAGGCCTCGGAGTGAGTGCCGACGCCCCCGCCGAGGACCCCAAGCTCGCCGACCTCTCGCCCGAGGAGCGCGCCGCGCTCGACCGGCGAGGCTTCGTGAAGCGGGGGCGCGAGCTCGTCTGGCGCGAGCCCGACGGCAGCCTCCGTCGCGAGCCTTTCTCGCGGGTCTACTACCTGCACACGACCCACGGGATCTTCCGGACCAGCAAGCTCAGCGGCGAGGTCGTCGAGGTCTGACCCCTCCGCAGCGCGTCGGCGGCACGTCGTGCAGCCTCCGTCACGTCATCTATACTGCGACTCCGTCGACCGATTGACGAATCAATCACGGAGCCTCCCGATGAATTTCGATTTTTCCGAAGACCAGAAGCTCGTCCAACAGACGGCCCGCGACTACCTCGCCGAGCAGGCCCAGCTCGATGTCTGCCGGGCCGTGCTCGAGAGCGACAAGGCCTACGACGCCGATCTCTGGAAGGGCGTCGCCGAGATGGGCTGGCTCGGAGCCGCCGTTCCGGAGGAGTACGGAGGGGCCGGTCTCGGCCATCTCGAGCTGGTGCTGATCGCCGAGGAGGTCGGACGGGCGCTGGCGCCGATCCCGTTCGCGTCGTCGGTCTACCTGGCGACCGAGGCGATCCTGCTCGCCGGGAGCGACGAGCAGAAGAAGAAGTACCTGCCGCGTCTCGCGTCGGGCGAGCTGATCGGGACCTTCGCGATCTACGAGAAGCCGGGCGAGCCCGACCTCTCGTCGGTCGAGAGCAAGCTGGCGGGCGGCGCCCTGAACGGACGCAAGCTCCCGGTGCCCGATGGCGACATCGCGGGCCTGGCCGTCGTGCTCGCGCAGGGCGACGAGGGCCCCACGCTCGCGCTGGTCGAGCTCGACGCCAAGGGCGTGAGCCGGACCCCGCTCGAGTCGATCGACCCGAGCCGCTCGCTGGCCCAGCTCGACTTCGAGGGCGCGCCCGCGGAGACGCTCGGTGCGCCGGGCCAGGGCGCTGCGCTCGCCGAGAAGATCCTCGCCCGCGCGGCCATCCTGGTCGCCTTCGAGCAGCTCGGCGGGGCCGAGCGGGCGCTGGAGGACACCAAGACGCAGGCCATGGGCCGTTACGTGTTCGGCCGTCCGGTGGCCTCGTTCCAGGCGATCAAGCACCGCTTCGCCGACATGTACTGCGCCGTCGAGCTCGCCCGGTCGAACGCGTACTACGGGGCGTGGGCGCTCAGCAGCGACAGCGACGAGCTCATCACCGCCGCCTGCAGTGCGCGCGTCTCGGCCTGCGATGCCTTCGACCTGAACAGCGTGGAGATGATCCAGATCTTCGGTGGGGTCGGCTTCACCTGGGAGTACGACTGCCACCTCTTCTACCGCCGGGCCAAGTATCTCGGTGCCATGCTCGGCACCGCGAGCGCCTGGCGAGAGAAGCTCATCACGCGACTCGAGAAGGTGATGGTGGCCTAGGCGGCCACGCGCGAGAGAACACCGATCGACCCCGTCCGCGCCGAACGCAACGCACCACGACGCGATGCGAGACGGCCGGATCACCGGACCGGAGGACCCATGGACTTCAACGACACTCCCGAAGAAGCTGCTTTCCGCGCCAAGGCGCGCGCCTGGCTCGAGCAGAACGCCGAGCCCCGCGATCCCGACGACCTCGGTGGTGACGTCCTCGGTGAGCGCGAGGACCAGGCCACGATCGATGCCGCCAAGGCCTGGCAGGCCAAGAAGTTCGATGCGGGCTGGACGATCCTCACCTGGCCCAAGGAGTACGGCGGCCAGGGTGCGACTCCGATGCAGTCGGTGATCTGGAACCAGGAAGAGGGCAAGTTCAAGACGCCGCCCAACATTTACACGATCGGTCTCGGGATGCTCGGGCCGACCCTGATGTCGCACGGAACCGACGAGCAGAAGGACAAGTACCTGCGCGACATGGCGCGTGGTCAGGTGATCTGGTGCCAGCTCTTCAGCGAGCCGGCCGCAGGCTCCGACCTCGCGGGTCTCCGCACCAGCGCCGTCCGCGACGGCGACGACTGGATCATCAACGGTCAGAAGATCTGGAGCACCGGGGCCCACTTCTCGGACTACGGCATGATCGTCACCCGGACCGATCCCAACACGTCGAAGCACGCGGGTCTGACCTACTTCATCGTCGACATGAAGGCCCCCGGCATCGAGATCCGGCCGATCAAGCAGATCAACGGCGGCTCGGGCTTCAACGAGGTGTTCCTGTCGGACGTGCGGGTTCCCGACGCCTGGCGGGTCGGCAAGGAGGGCGACGGCTGGCGCGTGTCGCTGACGACGCTCATGAACGAGCGCGTCGCGATCGGCGCGGGGGGCGGAGGCTCGCGCTTCCGGGAGCTCTTCCGGCTGGCGCGAGAGACCCGGAGCAATGGCCACTCGGCCCTGGAGGACCCCTCGGTGCGGCAGCGCATCGCCGACTTCTACGTGAAGTCGAAGGGACTCCAGTACACCAGCTACCGCACGCTCTCGGCGCTCTCGAAGGGCCAGACGCCGGGCCCGGAAGGGGCGATCGGCAAGGCCGTCGGCGCACCGCTCGGCCAGGACATCGCCGCGTTCGCGATGGAGCTCCAGGGCGCCATGGGCATGGTCCACGACCCCCAGGCCTCGCTCCAGGAAGGGACGTGGCAGAACATGTACCTCGGGATGCCTGGTCTCCGGATCGCGGGTGGGACCGACGAGATCCTGAAGAACATCATCGCCGAGCGCGTGCTGCGTCTGCCCCCCGAGATCCGCGTGGACAAGAACATCCCCTTCCGCGACGTTCCGACGGGCCCACCCGGCAAATAGACCGGGTCCGTCGGGCGGCGGGGTGCGCGCGTGGGAATGTCCGACTACATGCGCGCGCTCCGGGCGCGCATCGGCACGGCGATGGTGCTCGCCCCTTCGGTCGCGGTGGTCGTCTACGACGAGCACGGCCACGTCCTGCTCGGCCACCACGCCGATCGCGATCGTTGGGTCCTTCCCGGTGGCGCCGTCGATCCGGGCGAGCGACCCGCCGACGCCGCCGTTCGCGAGCTGTGGGAGGAGACGGGGCTCGAGATCGTCCTCGACAACCTGATCGGTGCGTTCGGCGGACCCGGCTTCGAGGTCCGCTACGCGAACGGGGACTGCGTCGAATACGTGATGACCGTATTCGACGGCCGACCCGTCGGCGGCAGGCTCCGACCGGACGGCGAGGAGATCCTGGCGGTTCGTTTCTTCCCGCTCGACGACCTGCCGCGCCATCGGATGCTGCCGTGGTTGGTCGACTTCCTCGGGTCGCTCCGGGACGGAGCGGGCCGCGCCAGCTTCGACCCGCCGGTCTGGCAGCCGCCCCAGGACCGGTGAGTCATCGTGGGGCCGCCGCTCAGGGGCCGTGCGGTGCGTCGAAGTAGCGGATCTCGTCGTCGAAGCGGAACTCGCCCTGCACCCAGACGCTCTCGAGCCGGCGCGCCGCGATCCGCCATCCCTGCGGCGTGCGGCGGTGACGATCCCGATAGATCCCGCCCTGGATGACGAGTGACTCGCGATCGTCGCGCAGGATCTGGACGTGGGTCGATGTGAGGTAGGTGGTGGAGCGCGCCGCGTCGCCCGAGAGTTCGATGCGCGGATTCGTCATCACGTGGTGGGTCCGCGCGAACATCCGGAGCGATTGGCGTAGCCACGGGATCATCTCGGACACGGCGAGCCTGGTGCCCTGTTCGACGGCGTAGTCGATTTCGGCGTCTTCGGTGAAGACCCGGGCGAGCAGGTCGAAGTCGCGTTCGTCGATCGCGGTGGCGTAGCGGTAGAGGTTCTCGCGGATCTGCCAGAGATCGGCGAGCTCGGCCGGCCCGAGCGCCTCCGGTGTGTCGTCCATGCCCGCATCCTAACCCGGACCCCGCGTTCCGCGGGCCGCCAGATCCGACTACGCCAGTCGGAGCGGCAGGCTCTCCAATCCCCGCAACACCAGATTGGGCCGGTAGCGCACCTCGCTCTCGGCGCAGTCGAGCTCGATCCTGCGGAAGCGGCGGACCAGGGCCGAGAAGACGAGCCTCGCCTCGAGCCGGGCCAGAGGCGCTCCCAGACAGAAATGGGGGCCGAACCCGAACGAGAGATGGCGGTTCTCGCGACGCGACAGATCGAGGCGATCGGGCTCCGGGAAGACGTCGGGGTCGCGATTCGCGGCGCCGATTCCGACCATCACGAAGGCTCCGGTCTCGAACCTCTGTCCGCCCAGCTCGAGCGGCTCCTTGACGATGCGCGCCGTGGCCTGCACTGGGCTGTCGAAGCGCAGGAGCTCTTCGACGGCCGCGTCGATCCGCTCGGGCGCCTCGCGGAGCCGTTCGAGCTCGGCCGGGTGTCGGAGCAGGGCCCACATCCCGTTCCCGATCAGGTTGGTCGTGGTCTCGTGGCCCGCCAACAGGAGGAGGTTGCTGGTCGCCAGCATCTCGCCGTCGCTCAGCGCGTCCTCGGCTTCCTGGGCGGCGATCATCCCGCTGATCAGGTCGTCCCGAGCCTCGCGCCGTCGCTCGGCGATGATCGCGCGCAGGTAGTCGAGCAGGCGATCGAGCGCCGATCGGAACTTCGCCATGCGCTCGCCCGCGGGCTCCGGCGTGCGTCCTGGGCCGAGCAGGGACACGAGCTCGTTGGACCAGCGCCTGAACATGCGGTGGTCTTCGGCCGGGACCCCGAGGAGCTCGGCGATCACGACCGCGGGCAGGGGGGCCGCGAGCGCCTCCATCAGATCGCAACCGCCTTCGCGCGTCGGCCCCTCGAGCAGCTCGTCGAGGATCGCCTGGATGCGTGCTTCGAGCCCGGCCACGCGGCGCGGCGTGAAGGCCTTGCTCACCAGCCGCCGGATCCGCGTGTGGTCGGGCGGGTCCATGATCAGCATCGAGCGAAGGCCGCCCTCCTCGCCGAGGAGCCCGGGCGGGAGCTGGTCGCGGTATCGCTGGAAGAAGGCCGAGCGCTGTCGATCGACCGAGAACCGTGGATCCTGGAGCGCCCGATGGGCCTCGGCGTGGCGGAGCAGCAGCCAGCCGCCCGGACCCGGCTCGACGGAGGGGAACCGAAAGATCGGCTGGGCGTTCCGGAGCATCGCGTAGAGCGGGTACGGATTGGCGAGGAAGGCGGGATTCGCGAGGGGGTTCATCGCTCCGAGCCCGGGCGCCGCGCGAGGAGACGGCGCGCCGCTGGCAGACGGCGCGGCGGCTGCGGTGGGCGCCTTCGGTGCCGCGGGTGACGACGGAGTCCGGCTCTCTCCGGATCTCTTCCTGGATTGGGCCAAGGTCTCTCCGATCGGGGCGGACGCGCGCCTGTGGAAGTTACCACACGGCGGTCGGCCGTCCGGAACCTCGCCGGGCTGCGCGACATCACATCGCAGCGAGGGCGGTGAGGCCCGGACCGCGTGACCACCATCGTTCTGCACCCGGGTCCGCTCGTCTCGGGCCTACGAGAGGACCCCATGAGAGCCCAGCCCTTTGGCCGACCCTTCCGCTCGCTCGCCGGAGTCGTTCTCGCCCTCGTCGCGCTCGCGCCGGTCTCGGCCGGAGCGGTGGAGCGCGTCAACCAGGACCGCGAGGGCGTCGCAGTCCTGGGCACCGACGTGGTGGCCTACTTCACGGAAGGCCGTGCCGTTCGCGGAAGCGCCGAGTTCGAGGCCGAGTGGCAGGGTGCCCGGTGGCAGTTCGCGAGTGCCGAGCACCGCGACGCCTTCCGGGCCGACCCCGAGCGCCATGCGCCGCGCTACGGGGGCTTCTGCGCCTACGCCGTGGCCCACGGCGGCACGGCCGGGATCGATCCCGAGGCCTGGGAGATCGTCGACGGGCGCCTCTACCTGAATCTGTCTCCCCGTATCCAACGGCTCTGGCGGGAAGACCGCGACCGCTTCATCGCCGCCGCCGACCGCGAGTGGTCCGTCCTGGCCGGCGAGCGCTGAGCTCGTCTGCCGCGCTGCATCGAGGCCTTCCCGACACGCGCGTGCAGCCAGCGGGTCCAGCTCGCGAATGTCACCGGCTTTTCGTTCAAGTCCCCCGTCGAGGCACCGATCCAAGCCAACGGATGCCGCGGTGCGGCAACCGACGCCCGCGCGCCCGGCATACCCGATCGCCCAGATCGCAGGAGGGACCCATGTCGAAGAAGTCCGGGGCTCGTTCCCGACCCGCTGACAGCCGGGTGAGCCAGGCTCGCCCGGAGCCCGCGCTGCGGCGGCCGGCCGCCGCGAAGCCGCCGCGGGGCCGCCGGGATCGCAGCTCTTCGCGGCGCCCGCCCGTTCGCAAGAGGACGTCGCGCAAGACTCCGACCGTGAAGGGCCGGCGAGGACAGAACGCGAACCGGGCTCCGTCGGTGGCCCACCGCGCGCGCGGAAGGCGCCGTGCGGCCTCGCGCACCAACCCGTGGATCGTCGGGTCGGTGGTGGCGATCGTGGCGGTCCCCTACCTCGCCTGGCGTTTCGTCGAGACTCGCTTCCTGTAGGCCTCGGGCGCGGGGCGTCGCACGTGGGGGCCTCGCTCAGCCCGCGGCCCGCGCGGGATCGAGGATCAGCTTGCCGGTGGTGGCGCGACCCTCGAGCGCTCGATGCGCCTCGGCCGCCTGGTCGAGCGGATAGCGGGCCCCGATACGGATCTCGAGCGCGTCGTCCGAGATCGCCTCGAACACCGCTGCTGCCCGTTGCTCGAGCTCGTCGCGACTCGCGATGTAGTGGGCGAGCGACGGTCGCGTCACGTAGAGAGAACCACGGGCATTCAGCTGTTGCGGGTCGAAGGGCGGGACCGCTCCGCTCGCCTGCCCGAAGAGCGCGAGCAGGCCGCGCGGGGCCAGGCTCGCGAGGCTTCCCTCGAAGGTGCTCCGCCCGACCGAGTCGTACACGACGTCCACGCCACGACCGTCGGTGAGTCGCCGGGCCTCGACGGCCACGTCCTGGCGCGTGTACCGGATCACGTGGTCGGCGCCGGCGCTCCGGGCCAACGACTCCTTCTCGTCCGTAGAGCAGGTCGCGAGTACCGTCGCGCCCGCGCGCTTGAGCATCTGGACGAGCAGGCGGCCCGTCCCGCCCGCCGCCGCGTGCACCAGGGCGACGTCTCCCGGGCGGGTCTCGCGGGTCGCATGACTGAGGTAGTGCGCCGTCATGCCCTGGAGCATCGCCGCTGCGGCCGTGTCGCTGGCGACGCCGTCGGGTACGCGGACCAGAGCGGCGACCGGTGCCACCACCGCCTCGGCGTACGATCCGGGGACGCTCGCCCAGGCGACCCGATCGCCGACCGAGAGGTCGCCCGCATCGGGACCGAGCGCCTCGACCGTGCCAGCGCCCTCGAGCCCGGCGACGAAGGGGCAGGGACGCGGATAGGCGCCCGTCCGGAAGTAGACGTCGATGAAGTTCGCGCCCGCCGCCTCGACCCGGATGCGCGCGTTCCCCGGCCCCGGATCGCCCGGGTCGTGGGCCTCGGCGACGAGCACCTCGGGGCCGCCCGTCTGGCGCACCAGGATCGCGCGACTCATGTGCCGGTCAGCCGGGGGTGCGAGCGCGTGATCAGGGCTTCCGTATCGACGCCCACCGGCAGGGTGCCGAGCGCAAGGCCATGATCGCCGGCGAGCCGGGTGGCGCAGAACGCCTCGCCCGTCTCGCTCGCTCCGTAGCGAAGCAGCGTCGCCGCCTGGAGCGCGAGGGCCAGTCGTTCCACGACCCGCCGGGCACGCCGCTCGAGCGATTCGGGCGGCGCCAGCTCGTCGCGCAGCGATGCGATCCAGGCGTCGTAGCGGTCGTCGCGCCCGCCTGCCTCGGTCAGCTCGGTGAAGAGCGCCTCGAAGGCTTCGGGCTCGCGCCCCAGCGCCCTCAACACGTCGAGACAGATCACGTTGCCCGAGCCCTCCCAGATCGAGTTGAGGGGTGCCTGTCGGTAGGCCCGCGCCAGCACGCGCTCCTCGACGAATCCGTTCCCACCCAGGCACTCGAGGGCCTCGGCCGCCACCACCGGAGCCCGCTTGCAGGTCCAATACTTGAGTACGGCGGTCGCGATGCGGGCGAAGCGCCGGGCCGCGGCGTCGGTCGAGGCTTGGTCGTAGGCGCGCGCCAGCCGCATCATCGTCAGGGTCGCGGCCTCCGATTCGAGACACAGGTCGGCGAGCACGTTCTGCATGAGGGCGTGTTCGACCAGGCGCTTCCCGAAGCTCTTCCGGTGGAGTGCGTGGTGCACGGCCTGGGAGACCCCCTGGCGCATCACCCCGGCCGACGTGACGACGCAGTCGAGACGCGTGTGGTTGACCATCTCGATGATGGTGGCGACGCCGCGACCCTCGGGGCCGACCCGGCGCGCCCACGCCGCCTCGAACTCGACCTCGCTCGACGCATTCGACCGGTCGCCGAGCTTGTCCTTGAGGCG
>CAYYUT010000039.1:0-13070 GCA_964474935.1 uncultured Spirochaetales bacterium | reverse complement strand
CGTGGCTCCGAGCGACGGCCCGCACGTGGCGCTCGTGCGCGGTGGCGTCGAGATCGGACGCGGTGAGCCTCCGGTGTGGCAGGAGGCCCGGCCCGGAGATGCGCTCGCCGCCGGCGATCGCATCCGCACCGCCCGCGACGGCCGCGCCGAGGTCTTCCTCGAAGGCGATCGCGTGCGTCTCTACGGCGACTCGGTCCTGCGCCTGCCGCCCGCGCCGGTGGCGACCGACGCGCCGGCCGTGGTGGAGCTGGAAGAGGGTCGTTCGCTCTTCGACGTGCTGCGGCGGAGCCGCGGCGAACGCTTCGAGGTGCACACGCCGGAGGTCGTGGTGAGCGTGAAGGGCACCCGGTTCGGTGTCTCGACCGGGGTCCAGGAGCGCATCGCGGTCTTCGAAGGAACGGTCGGGGTGCGCGGCCCGGCGGCCCGCAGCGAGGTGCTGGTGCGCGAGGGCTTCGCGGCGGTCGGCGGGATCGACGCGCCCTTCGAGCTCTCGGTGCACGGCGCCGCCGATCCCTGGGAGGGCTGGGGCCGGGCGGCCGCGCCCGAGGTGTTGTCGCAGACACCCGCAGCCCGCGCCACGACCCGACGCGCATCGCTCGAGCAGGCCCGGCAGGCCGCGCGTACCGCGGCCGAGCCCGAGGTGATGCGCCAGGCGATCGCGCGCCATCCGGGCGTCGCCGCCCGCGCCCGAAGACTCGCCCAGAGCGAAGCGGCCACCCGCGCCCGCGTGACCCCCGACGCTGGGGCCGCACCCGACTCGGTGGTCGACGCCCAGCAGGGAGATCTCGTCGCGACGGTGAACGAGCGCTTCATCGAGAGCCGCGCCAACGGCGGACTCCCCGCCTCGGCCATCGACGCCGGCGTCGGCAGCGTGGCCGGCGACTCCGCGCTCGAGGTCGACCTCGAAGGTTCCGTGGTGCGGTTCCGCTTCGGCGGCGAGCAGTTCCAGATCGGGGCCGCGGGCCTCGAGGACCTGCTCGACGACGCCGGGAATCTGCCGAAGCCGCTCGAGGACCTGCTCACGGACAGCGGAACCAGCGAAGAGGCCTTCGAGGCGCAGGTGCAGGCCTTGATCGGCGCGCTCGGAGACTGAACCGACGCGGCGGCCGGAGGCGGTGCGCACCGTCTCCGGCCACCGCCGGGACGGCTGCGTGGTATAACGAGCTTCGTCTCCCGTCGCAGGGAAGGAGCGTCGACGTGGCCACGATCCAGGGTGTGCTCGGACCGATCGACACCGACCGCCTCGGCTTCACCCTCATGCACGAGCACATCCTGGTGGTGAGCTGGGCCATGCGTCAGTCGCTCCCCGGCTGGTTCGATCGCGAGGCCCACGTCGAGCACGCGGTGCGCGAGGTCGCGAGCGCCCGGGAGCGCGGGGTCGATACGATCGTCGATCTCACGCCCATCAACCTCGGGCGCGACATCCACGTGATCCGCGAGGTCGCCGAGCGCGCCGAGATGCAGGTGATCGCCGCCACCGGGCTCTACTGGACGGAGGAGCCCTGGATCGCGGGCTGGGAGATCGAGCGGCTCGTCGAGCAGCTGCTGCCCGACCTGACCGACGGGATCCAGGGCACGACCAGCCGGGCCGGGATCATCAAGTGCGCCACCGATCACCTCGGCGTCACCGAGACGAATCGCAAGCTGCTCGAGCTGGCGGCCCGGCTCCATCTCGAATCGGGGGTTCCGATCTCGACCCACACGAGCGTGGCCCACCGGACGGGCCTCGCCCAGCAGGACGTGTTCGAAGAGGCCGGGGTGTCGCTCGATCGGGTGGTGATCGGACATTGCGGCGACACCGAGGATCTCGCGCATCTCGAGGAGATCCTGGGTCGCGGGAGTTTCATCGGAATGGACCGCTTCGGCATCGACATGATCCTACCGACCAAGCAGCGCGTGGCGGTGATCGCAGCGCTCTGCGAGCGGGGCTGGAGCCAGCAGATCGTGCTCTCACACGACGCCTGCTGTCACATCGACTGGTTTCCGAGAGAGGCGATCGCCGCGGCGGCGCCCCGTTGGAACTTCCGGCACATCCCCGAGGACGTGATCCCGGCGCTCCGCGAGGCGGGCGTGGCCGAGGAGGCGATCCGGGCGATGACGGTCGACAACCCCCGTCGCTACTTCGAGACGACGGCGCGGAGCTGATCCCCGTCGACGTCCGGGTCCGCGGGCGTGGTCGCCCCATCGAGGAAGCGCGCCCGGACTCCGCGATCGGGCACCAGACATTCGTCGAGACGCCCGAACCAGCGATAGCGCCTGCGGGCGAACTGGTCGTAGCACCAGTCGCGGATCGGGCGGGGCACCCACGTGAGCCATGAGAGCAGGGGCCAGGCGCCCGAGAGGTGCCGCAGGGTGCGTAGGGCCGCCGTGCTACGTTCGTACACCTGCCCCGCCTCGATCAGGACCATCGTATCGAGGCGGGTCTCGGCGCCCTGCATGCCGTGCTCCGCGAGCAGTCGCTGGCCCGCCTGCGACTGGAGGGGCGCGAAGGCGAGGTGGCCGGCCGGATCGCGAGGGATCAGGAACCGGACGGAGCCATCGCAGAAGTTGCAGACCCCGTCGAAGAGCACGATGGCACGCGTTGCCGCCATGGATCCAGGGTACCTCACCGCGGGCAGCTGGCGCGTCGCCCGCGGGCGGCCCCTGCGCTGGCTGTGGCTCGGACTCGGGGCGTGCCTGTGGCTCCTGCTGGCCCCGCCGGCCGGGGCCCAGATCGCGCCCACACCCCGCAAGAAGGCCACCCGGGCCGAGACCCCGGCGCAGATCGGCCCCCCCGCGAGCGTCGAACCCATCGCCACGCAGCACTCCGCGTGGCAGCTCCTGTGGCAGGACTTCGACCGCGACGGGCGCGACGAGATCGCCTACACCAGCCATTCCGGGCGCCTCACGGTGCAGCAGCTCGACGGCACGGTGCTCTGGAGCCGCGACCTCGGCGCCTTCACCTACGCGCTCGCGAGCTGCGATCTGGACCGCGACGGAAAGCTCGAGATCCTGGCGACCGCCGCCGGCGAAGGGCTCCAGGTCTTCGGCCACGACGGCGCGCCCCGCTTCCGACACGCGAGCGACGAGGAGCTCGAGGCGCTCGCCTGCGGCCGCTTCGGGCCGCAGGGGGCCTGGCGGGTGGCGGTGGCCGGCGGCGCCCGCGAGATCTCGCTGCTCGACGCGACCGGGCGCCTCGCCGGCCGCATCCCCTACCCCCTCGCCAGCGCCCCGGCCGCGCAGGCGCGCGTTCTGGCGGCGGGCGACGTCGACGGCGACTCCGACGACGAGCTCCTCGTGGCGCACCTCATGCAGCACATCGCGCTCGTGGAGCCACCCTCGGGCGGCACCCGCTGGCGGGTCCAGGCGACGAAGCGCGCGAGCCGCTGGCTCTATGCCGCTGGACTCTGGGATCTCGACCGCGACGGCGCCCCCGAGATCGTCGTCGGCTCGCGGAGCCAGCTCTCGGTCTTCGATCGGGATGGCAAGCGGCGCTTCGACGAGGTGCCGGCGCGCGACCGGGCCGGCTTCCGGATGGTGCTCCCGGTACCCGTGGATCTCGACGGCGACGGCCGTCTCGAGATCGCCACGCTCTACGGATCGGAGCTCCAGGTCTTCGATCGCACCGGCCGACGCGTCTACGCGGCGTCGACCTCGTCCCTCTACCTGAACGCCATCGCCCCGAGCCCACAGCCCTCGAACCAGGTCATGCTCGGCTCGATCACCGGAAGCGATCGCAACGTCTACCGCGTCCGTTTCGGGGTGGGCACCCGCGACGAGCTCCAGGCGCTCGCCGATCCTCCCGGCCATCGCCGCCAGATCGTCGACGGGCTGATGCAGACCCGGAAGGACGTCCTCGCACGCCCCGCCGACCCGCGCGCGGCCGGCAAGCGCTACACGGTCTCGCTCGGCGGTCTGCGCGCGGTCGAGAAGGTGCTCCGACGTGGCCAGCGCGAACAGGCCCAGTACACGGCCGCCTATCCCTACGCGAACATCGCCTTCTACCACAACGTGACCCTCCGCACCGAGGAGAGCCATCGCAAGAAGGCCGTCGTCGCCTCCGAGCAGGTGCCGAAGCTCGCGAAGCAGGTCGAGGCGATGGGCCTCCGACACGTGGTCGATGTCGGCCACAGCCTCGACAGCCCGGTCTCGCTCGCGAGCATCCGGGCCTGGCTCGAGAACACCCCCAAGACCTGCATCGGAATCCGGATCAGCGAGTTCCGGATCGAGCAGGGGCTGCTCCCGGCGGCCGATCTGCCCGGCTACCGGGTCGGGAAGGTGCTGCCCCATCTCGATGCGTTCATCCTTCCGGCCATCGATCTGGCCGCGTCCTTCGGGAAGCCGACCTACCTGCTCTCGAAGGAGAACTTCTGGATCAACGCGGCCGCGGCCGAGAAGGCGCGCGCGCGACTCTTCACCCCGGCCCGGCGCCGGGCGATCGTGGCGACCGTCGAAGGCTCCCGGAGCGTCGCGCCCGAGAACAACCTGATGGCTCGCGTCGGCCTGTGGAGGTCGGGACTGGTGCCCCGCTGGGCCGTACGCATCATCAACGACAACCTCCGCACCTCGAAGAGCTTCGAATACCAGGCGAGCGACCCTGACACCACACTGCGACACCTCGTCGCCTATGCCGCGGCGGGTGCCAGCGACTTCGACTACAAGGCACGCTGGGTCCTGCGCGACCGGCGCGGCCTCTTCGACCACGCCGTCGGACACGGCATCCGCTACAACACGAACGGCCTGCTCTCGTTCGACCTGTTCCTGCACCTGCTCGGCAAGGGCCTGCTCGACGTCCCGGAGCCCGACGAACTGGTCGGGCTGTCACCGGTTGCGCTCGCCTTCCGCGAGCCGAGTCGCCAATTCCTGAAGGCCTCGGCGAGCATGCCCTCGCCCGCCAGCGCCTTCACCGGCCACGACGTGGCCCTCGCGCGCGCCCACCCGGCGTATCTGAACGGGGCGCTCCTCGGCGTGTCGCACTACGGGCTCGACTTCGTACCGGCCACCCCCTATGGCCTGCCGGCCGTGGTGCCCGCCTGGCTCGAGGCCAAGGCGACCCCGTGGGCACGCCAGCGCATCGAGACCGACGGCGAGACGCTCTGGCTGGACGGATCGGCCAAGCGGGGTGAGGCCGCCCGCGACGCGGTGACGCGCGCGTTCGCGGACGCGGCGGAGACGCTTCCCCTCCGCGCGAGTGACGTGTTCTGGATGGCGACGCGGCGGCCGGGAGGAACACTGCGGCTGACCCTGGTGGATCCGGACTATCTCGAGCCGGCCGCGCGCACGGCGAGGGTGGTCACGAGCCGACCCATCGAGAGCCTGCGCGACGTGGTGAGCGGGCGACGCCTCGCGCACGAGCCTCGCTCGGCGCGGATCGAGGTGCCGGCCGGTGGCTTCCGGATCGTCGACGTGGAGCTGACCGGCGAGAGCCCGAGCGAGGCATCCGCCGGGGGGGATCGCTAGGCGTGGTCGAGCTGGCGACGGAACCAGTCGACCGTCTCCGCGAGGCCCGAGCGCAGCGACCACTCGGGGCGGAATCCGAGCGCGTGCAGGCGCGACACGTCGGCGCGCCAGCGTTGCGCCACCCCGGCCGCCTCGGGCTCGCCGAACACGATCTCGGGAGTCAGGGTCATGGCCTCGGCGATGGCACGCGCGAGATCGCCGATCGAGATCGGCTCTCCGCTCGCCACGTTGTAGACCTCGCCGCGCGCCGGGGCTTCGCACGCCAGGTGGACCAGCGCCCGCACGACATCGCGCACGTACAGGAAGTCGCGAACCTGGCGTCCGTCGCCCTGCACGCGGAGCTCGTTCGGATCGGCCGCCAGCTTGCGCATCAGATCGTGGACGACGTGCTTGCGCAGCCGGGGCCCGAAGGTCGAGAAGAGACGCGCCGTCGCCGCGCGACCGCCACGCGCCGCGGCGTGCTGAGCGACGTAGCGCTCGGCGAGCCACTTGCTGGCGCCGTAGGGCGACACCGGCTCGCAGGCGCCCGATTCGGCGAAGACCCCGTCGCCGGCGTCCCCATACACCGCGACCGTCGAGGCGAAGACGAGACGCGCTTCGGGCGCCCCCCGCGCGATCGCCTCGAGCAGGCGAAGGGTCAGGGTGGCATTGCTCTCGAGGTCGAGGAGCGGTGCATCGACCGACCTCGGCACCTCGACCTGGCCGGCGAGATGGAACACGAGATCGAACGGTCCTTCGTCGAAGATCGGCTCGAGCGGATCGCGCTGCAGCACGACTTCGCGGTGAGTGAAGCGATCCGCGCACGCGACCAGATTCGGACCCGGCGCCGAACGGCTCACGACGTGGACCACCGCTCCCGCCTCGACGAGGTACTCCACCAGATGGGAACCGAGATAGCCGGTCCCACCGGTCACGAGGGTCCGCGCTCCGGAGAGCCCGTTCGCATGCCTGGCAGCCGGCATGGCCGAGGAATAGCCGAAGGCCGGCCCCCTGGCCGGCGCGAGTCACCGGACCGGGCGGCACACGCTGCGTCGCGACGCTCCGCGCGAGGGCCCGCGAAGGCCCGACCCACCGGACGCCCTCGGTGACCCCTCGGGTGTCCCCGAGCGGGTCGGTCTCGGACTCGCCGCGTGTCGTCCTCGGCTCGGGTCGGAGCGGAACCACCTGGGTGCTCGACGCGCTCGCCGAGGCCAACGGGCTTCGTACCGTCTTCGAGCCGTTGCATCCGGCCGAGAGCGCGGCGGGCCGCCGCTACACCCTTCGCTATCTCCGGGCCGAGACGTCGGCCCCGGGCCTCGCGGAGTGGCTCGCGCCGGTCCTGCGCGGAGAACGCACTCCCGTCTGGCCCACGGTTCGCGTCCGTCGCGACCACCTGTTCGGCGTCCGCCACCCGCGGCGGGTCTACGGGAATGTCGTCCGTCTGCTCGAACGGGTGCCTCGCTTCGTTCGCGAACGTCGGCTCCCGGTCCTCACCAAGCTCATTCGCGCCAACCTCATGCTGCCCTGGCTGGCCCGGCAGCTCGGCGCGCGGATGGTGCTGGTGCTGCGCCACCCCGCAGCCGTGCTCGCGAGCAAACGCAGACTGATCGGGCCCGAATGGAAGTTCGAGCCCTGGCTGGCGCAGTTCCTCGCGGACGCGCCGCTCTGCGAAGACTTCCTCGAGCCGCATCGCGAGACCCTGTCGAAGCCGCTCGGCGAGGCGGCGGGCCAGACCGCGGTCTGGTGCATCGAGAACGGGGTGGCGATGCGCGCGGCGCGCGAGCTCGGGGTGGCCGTCGTCTCCTACGAGCGGCTGCTCGCGGGCGACCCGGACGAATGGGAACGCACGCGATCGGCGCTCGCGCTCGAGCGGGTGCCGGAGCGCGCCCTCCGCGAACGCCCTTCCCAGCAGGTCGCCCGCGACCACGTCGCCGAGCGCTTCGAGGCGGGCGCCGGGGCTCGCTGGCGCGCCAGCACGTCCGAGGACGACCTGCGCGAGATCCAGGACATGCTCGACCGATTCGAGATCGCTTGTTACCGGGCCCGGGAGCCCGCGCCCTGCGGCCCCGCCTCACCCGGGGGCTGAAGCCAGTCCCCGAAGTCGATTCCGGTGAGCTTCTCGAGCGCCCGGATCTCGTCCTCGAAGCCGTGGAGCAACTGCCGTCGTCGCTCGGGATCGAGCCGCGGATAGCGGGCTTCGCGCAGGTTCAGGCGCCGGATCGCGCGCTCGAGACGCGGTACGTACGGACGCAGCCGGAATGCGAGATGCTGCAGGCTGGGACTCCGGGGCAGCATCGAGGCGTTGCGCGACTCGGCATCCTGGCGGAGAGGGCCGAAGGCCCCCGGGTCGATCCGCAGGAACTCGGCGCAGCGCCGCCTCACCTCGTCGGGCTGCTCGCGCAGCTCGTCGTGCCGCAGCACCAACACCCGCTCGGCCCCGAAGCGCCGATGGAAGCGCTCGAGCTGGACCGCATAGCGCCCCCGGTCGAGGTACGAGAAATGCCGGCGCGCCTCGGCGTCGCGCGCGATGCGCGCGGGCTCGAGACGCAGCGCCTCCTCGAAGGGTCGTGTCTCGGCGCCGAGTCGCACCTCGTGCCAGTAGTGCGAGTAGGCACGATCGACCGGATGCCGCAACACGAACAGGAACCGCATCTCGGGCAGCACCGAGTGGATCCGCTCGGGAACCCTCGGGTCGTACAGATAGAGCGGCGCGGTGTGGCCCGCAGCCGCCTGGCCGTTCCAGCCCGCGAAATGCGCCTCGAGCCAGGGGAGGCCGCGTTCCCAGTTCGAATCGATGTCGAAGAAGTGGATCTCCTGGGGCCGCTCCGGAAGGAACACCGCGGGGTGGTTCTCGAGCGCCCAGTGGAGGAAGGTGGTCCCCGACTTCTGGGCCCCGCCAATGGTGAAGTTCGGAAGCATCGACCGCGAGCATAGCGTCTGCCGCTCGCCCCACGGACTGCCCGGCCCGAGCGCGCATGGGCAGGCCGTCGAGTATAGTGCCGGCGCTCCCGGCCGATGGCGCGCGAGCGTTGCGCACACACGGTGAGCGACCCGAGACGCTGGAGACGAGGGAGCCGCTTTGTGTGGAATCGCCGGAATCTTCGGCCCGCGGGCGCGAACCGACGCCGCCTCGGAAACCCGGCTCGGCGCCGAGCTCGCGACGCTCTGCAGCGGGCTCGGTCACCGGGGTCCGGACGCCCGGGGAACGAGGCTTCTGGCGAACGGCGGCCTGGTCCACAGCCGGCTCGCGATCCTCGACCCGAGCCAGGCCGGAGCCCAGCCGATGTCCACGCCGGACGGGCGTTGGACGCTCGTCTACAACGGCGAGGTGTACAACTTCGGCGCGCTCCGCGACGAGCTCGAGGCACGCGGCGAGCGCTTCGTGGGTCGGAGCGACACGGAAGTGGTGTTGCGTCTACTCGCGCTCGACGGCGAGCACGCGCTCTCGCGGCTCGACGGGATGTTCGCGCTGGCCCTGTGGGACGCCGAGACGCGCGAGCTCCTGCTGGCGCGCGACCGGATGGGCCAGAAGCCGCTCTATCTCGCGAGACGCCGCGACGGCAGCCATGCCTTCGCCTCCGAGCTCCTTCCGCTCCTACGCACGCCCGGGGTCGACGGATCGCTCTGTCCCGACGGGCTGTCCCTGCTGCTCACCCTCGGGTTCGTTCCCGCTCCCTTCACCCTGCGCCGCGGCATCTGTCAGTTGCTCCCGGGCACGCTCGTGCGGTGGCGACCGGGCCGCGCGCCGACCGAGCAGCGCTTCGCCGAGCCGCCGGGGCCGCGCGAACCGCTCCACCAAGGCAGCCACGACCGGCTCGTGGACGAGCTCGAGGAGCGGATGTCGCGGGCCGTGAGCGAGCATCTCGTCTCCGACGTCCCGGTGGGCGTCCTGCTCTCGGGAGGTGTCGACTCCTCGGCGGTGGCGGCCCTCGCGGCCCGGCACGTCTCGCGTCTCGAGACCTTCGCGCTCGTCCATCGGGATCCGCACTACGACGAACGCGGCCCGGCGCGCGCCGTGGCCGAGGCGATCGGCAGCCGCCATCACGAGATCGAGTTCTCGGAGGCTCCGCTCTCGGAGGACGAGCTCGACACGCTGGTCGACCATCATGGCGATCCCTTCAGCGACTCTTCGTCGCTCGCCGTGCTGCGACTCTCGACCGAGATGCGAAGGCACGTGACCGTGGCCCTCTCCGGCGATGGTGCCGACGAGCTCTTCGCCGGCTACCCGCGCTTCGGGGAGCTCCGCACCCTGTCGCGGGTCGCCGCGCTCCCGGCGCCGCTGCTGGCCCTGGCGGAGAAGACCTGCGGACTGCTCCCGGGCGCGACCGGGCGCCGGGCGGCGCGCGGCTTCCGCGTCGCGCGGATGCCCGCCGCTCGGCGCACCGTCGGCACGATCGCACTGTTCTGGCCAGAGGCGTCGGGCGGGCTGCTCCAGACCGAGTGGCGCGCCCCCGATGCGCCGGGCCTGCTCGACCGCGTCCTCGACGAGCGGGGCGCGAGCCTCGGCGACGACCCGATCGAATCGGCCCACTGGCTCGAGCAGCGCCTGGTGCTGGCCGACAACATGCTGGTCAAGGTCGACCGGATGTCGATGGCCGTGGCGCTCGAGGTCCGGCCTCCGATCCTGGCGAACGCGCTCGTCGACTGGTCGTGGCGTCTGCCCTTCGACGCGAAGCACCGGGGTCGGATCGGAAAGCGCGTGCTGCGCGATCTCACCCGACGCCTGGTGCCGCCCTGGGTGGTCGACCGACCGAAGCAGGGATTCGCCGTGCCCCTCGACGTGCAGGGCGGCAAGGTGCTGGAGGACGCCACGCGCTTCGCGCTCGAGTCGCACGAGTCGCCCCTGCGCCGCATCTTCCGTCCCGACGCGCTCGCGGCGCTCGCCGCCGAGGCCGGCCGAACGGGTGAAGGGCGCGATCCCGAGGACTCCCCCGGCCGGAGGATGGAACGCCGCTGGCTGCTCTGTCTGTTGGCCCGGTCGCTCGCCCGACACGGCGGCGTGTAGCGCCGCTTCAAGCCAGGAGCTGCTCGTAGGCTTCGCCGACCTGGGCCATCACCGATTCGGGCGTGAAGCGCTGCGCCACGGAGCGGCGTGCCCGCTCGGCGACCCGCCCCCGCTCGTCGGGATCCTGGAGGAGGCGGACCAGGCCCTGCGCGAGCGCTTCGGGATCTCGGGGTGGCACCAGGATGCCCGCCCGCCCGCCTTCGACCACCTCGGCGCACTGCCCGACGTCGGTCACCACGGGGGCCAGGCCCGCGAGACAGTACTCGAGCAGCACCAGGGGCAGGCCCTCGCTCGACGAGGGCAGGACGGCCAGATCGCAGGCCTGCAGGACGTCGCCGACGTCGGTTCGGGGCCCGAGCCAGTGCATGGCGTGGATCACGCCGAGGCGCTCGGCCTCGGCGCGAACCTCGGCCGCATAGCCGGGCTCGAGCTCCTCGCCCACGAGCAGCACCTGCGCCGACGGGTGGACGTCGCATACGTGTCTCATGGCCCGCACCAGGTTGAGGAGGTCCTTTTGGGGAACGATCCGGCCCACGAACACGATCCGATTGCCCGACTCTCCCGGGAGCTTGGGCGGATCCGTGCAGGGACGCGGACTCTCCACGAAGTTCGGGACGTACCAGATGCGATCGCGACGGAATCGCAGGGTGTTCGCGGTCCATTCCGCGAGGGACTCGTTCACCGAGAACACCGCGTCGGCGCGGAGCGTCGCGGCCCGGTACAGCCAGGTGGCCCTCGGGTGGGTGTCCTGCCGACCGTAGTGATCGTGCCAGACGAGCTTCACCCGGGGAACGAAGAGCTTGACCAGATTGCTCAGGAACACGGTGGTCTGGTGGGCGTGCATGATCTGGATCCCGTGTCGCCGCACGTAGCGGGCGATGCGCCGGGCCGCCGGGAGATCGTGCCAACGCCGGGTGCGACGGACGGCGAGATAGCCGATCTCGGGATCGATCAGGTCGACGAGCGGCCCTCCATCGCGGGTCGAGCAGAGGTGCACGTCGTAGCGGTCGCGCGGCAGCCGGTTCGCGAAGTTGACCGCCACGCGCTCGGCCCCGCCCAGCATCAGGCTGTCGATCAGCTGCAGGACTCCCGGTCGGCGCGCGTCGCTCATCCGCCGGGCGCCCGCGGGTCCCACCAGATCGCGAGATCGCGACCCAGCAGCTTCTCGAGTGCGACGACCTCGGACGCGAACTCCCCTTCGAGGCGACTGCGCAGCGCCGGCGCCAGCGACGCGCGCTCCTGTTGCACCGTGTTGAGACGTCGCAGGGCCTTGCCCGTCCGCGCGCGGGCGCGGCCCGGCAGCAGGACGCGCACCACCCGACGCACCACGGGCGGGGGCCGCCAGAGCAGATCCCGCAGCCAGCCGATCCGGGCCACCTTGTTCGGATTGACGACGCCGAACTCGGGCTCGACGTCCGGATCGACCCCCAGGAAGCGGCACAGTCCGCGATAGGCTCCGCGCGGATCGTTCCGGAACTCCTCGTAGAAGATCACGTGGACGCGCTCGCGACCGAAGCGTTCGATGTAGCGCTCGAGCTGGGGGGCGAACCGGACGAGCTCGGTGTAGAAGAGTCCCTGGCGCAGCCCGAGGTGGTGGGGCAGGCGTCGTCCAGCCCTGCGCTCGGGGATGGCGGCGAGGGCCTCGCCGAAGTCCTCGATGCTCTCGGTACCGTTGTAGAGCCGCTGGCTGTGGAACGAGTACATCACGTCGATCGGATTCCGCAGCATCACCACGATCTGGGCGGTCGGCTGGAATGCATGGATCTCGTCGGCCGCACGCTCCGAGCAGAGGTAGAAGACCGAGGCTTCGCCGAGCCGCCTCTCGGTGCCGGCGGCCTCGAAGAGCGCCCGGTAGGCCGGCTCGTCGGGACGGCGCTGGTCGTGGAACTCGAGATCGCTCCCGAAGAAGTGGGGCTCTTTCTGGGAGGGCATGAACACGTCCGGGTGGGCCGCCAGATAGGCATGCATGGCGGTGGTTCCGCACTTCGGCGCCCCAACGATGAAGAAGTCCGGCTTGCGCATCGTCGTCGCGGGTTTCCCATCCAGATGAGGTGGCCGCCGGGGTCGCGGAACGCCAGCCGGCCGGGGTCGGTCGAGCCCCTCGCGCCCCGATCGGGAGTGCCGCCCGGCTCCCTCATCGCGCGGCCTCGACCCGGGCAACGAGCCAGCCGGCCCCGGAAGCACGCGCGCCACCGCTCCGAGGCGCGTGCGGAGCCTCGACCTCCCACATCGGTCGAACGCGGCGCCGGCTTGGCCGACTCCCAGATCGTCGCGGCCCGCCGGATTCTGGGGGGACGCACCGAGCCGCGCAAGCGCCCGCCCGTCGGACGGAGGTGGCGGACGAGGCGGGATCGTGGGCGCTCCGGGCCGGATCGCGGTGGACCGGATCCGACCGGGTCGGCCGCGGTGCGGACCTACCCCCGCGGGATTCGGCTCGTCGCTGACCGCCCGCTGGCCGCCGCGACCGGGACACACCCGCCCCCCGTGGGGAGCTCGGACCGGAAAATCGCCCCGCGCGCCACGAAAGCTGCCACGCGCGCAGGCCTTCCTCCTACCTCATCTCGGGGATCTTCCCCCGCCGGTCCACCACCGCCTGATGCCCCGATCGACCCGTGGAGGCTCCCGATGCTGCCGAACTTCGTGATCC
>CAYYUT010000038.1:0-13172 GCA_964474935.1 uncultured Spirochaetales bacterium | reverse complement strand
CGCCGAGAGCGCGCGCGCCATCGACCGCCGCACGCTGCCGCCGGACCACCCCGCCCCCCTGGCGCAGGCCCTGGTCCTGACTCCCGCGGCCGTCGCCTCCGCTTGATCGCACGGGGTGCCAGGGCGTAGGCTTGTCCCAAGCAGGGGGTCCCATGCGTCCGTTCTCCGAGAACTCGACATCGAGCGACGGCTCGGGTCCGTCGCAGCTCCGTGCATCGCGCCGGGCGGCCCTCGCGCCGCCGAGGCGCGCGTCCGGCTGGCGCACCCTCGCGCTCGCGATCCTGGCGGTCGGTGTCGCGACCTGTGCGCGCGTCGCACCCGACACGCCTTCACCCGAGGCGCTCGAACGGCTCGACCTCGGCGGCTACTCGATGCCGATCACGAGCGCCGACCCGGAGGTCCAGACCTACTTCGACCAGGGTCTCCTCCTCACCTACGGCTTCAACCACGACGCGGCGGTCCGCGCGTTCCGCCACGCCGCGGCGCTCGATCCTGCCTGCGCGATGTGTCGCTGGGGCGAGGCATTGGCGCTCGGCCCGAACATCAACGCGCCCATGGGCGCCGACGCCGGCCGGGCCGCCCATGCGGCGATCCGCGACGCCCTCGAACGGGCCGAGACGGGAGCCGATGCCAAGGAGCGCGCCCTGATCGAAGCGCTCGCGTTGCGCTACGAGCCGGAGCCGCCGGTCGAACGGGCCCACCTCGACCGGCGCTACGCGCTCGCCATGCGCGAGGTGCAGGCGCGCTATCCCGGCGACGTCGACATCAAGGTGCTCACCGCCGAGGCGCTGATGGATCTCAGTCCCTGGAACTACTGGGACGCCGACGCGGAGCCCCGCGCGTTCACCCTCGAGGTCCTCGCCCTCCTCGAATCGGCGATGGACCAGACGCCCGAGCACGTCGGCGCGAACCACTACTACATCCACGCCACCGAGGAGTACATCCCCGAGAAGGCCGAGGCGGCGGCCGACCGACTCGGCGCGGTGGCCCCCGACGCGGGCCATCTGGTGCACATGCCCTCCCACATCTACTGGCGCGTCGGGCGCTACGCGGACGCCGTCCGGACCAACGAGCTGGCGGCGGCGGCCGACGAGCGATTCTTCGGCTGGTGCCGTCCCGGCGCGTTCTACCGGGCGCTCTACTACCCCCATAACGTGCACTTCCTGTGGGCGGCGGCGAGCGCCGAGGGGCGACGCGACCTCGCCCTGACGGCGGCCCGGAAGCTCGCGGCGAGCGTGCGCGACCAGGTCGAGGAGTGGCCGCTGGTCGAGGAGTTCCTCGCCGTCCCGACGCTCACGCTGGCCCGCTTCGGCGAGTGGGACGCGATCCTGGCCGTCCCGAGGCCCGATCCGGGCCAGGTCTACGTGACGGGCATCTGGCACTATGCCCGCGGTCTGGCCCATCTCCGCCGGGGTGCGCCCGAGGCGGCGCGCGCCGAGTTCGAGGCGCTGCGCGCGGCCACGGAGCGCCCCGAGGCCGAGGGCCTGATGCTGGCCGGGGGGACGGCGTCGGCGCGCCGCCTGCTCGAGATCGGCCAGGCGCATCTCGCGGGCGAGCTCTCGGCCGCCGCCGGCGCGCGCGGCGTCGCGCTCGTCGCGTTGCGCAAAGCGGTCGCCGAGCAGGACGCTCTGGTCTACATGGAGCCCCCGCCGTGGTACTTCCCGGTCCGCCAGGCGCTCGGTGCAGTGCTCCTCGACCAAGGCAAATACGCAGAGGCCGAGGAGGTTTACCGCGAGGACCTCGAGCAGTATCCCAAGAACGGCTGGTCGCTCTTCGGGCTCGCCGAGAGCCTCGAACGCCAGGGCCGGGTGCCCGAGGCCGAGTGGGCTCGCCGGGGCCACCACCACGCCTTCGCCCGCGCCGACGTGGAGCTTCGGGCCTCGCGCTTCTAGCGGTTGCCGTGAGCTGGAGGGACGAGCTCGACGAGCTGCGACGCCGCGAGCGGCTCGCCGAGGCGATGGGGGGCGACGAGAAGGTCGCACGCCAACGCTCGCGCGGGAAGCTCACCGTCCGCGAGCGCATCGACGCCATCGTCGACCCCGGGAGCTTCCACGAGATCGGGAAGATCTCGGGTCGCGGCGAATACGACGCCGACGGCGCGCTCGCGAGCTTCTCGGCCAGCAACTTCCTGTTCGGGCGCGCGCGAATCGACGGTCGCCCGGTGGTCGTCACCGGGGACGACTTCACCGTGCGCGGGGGTGCGGCCGACGCCGCGATCCACGCGAAGCTGGTCGCGGCCGAGCAGATGGCCAACGAGCTCGGGCTTCCGCTCATCCGGATGATCGACGGCACCGGCGGTGGCGGGTCGGTCAAGCAGCTCGACGCGAGCAACGCCCGGACCTACGTCCCCTTCATGCCGGGCTGGGACCACGTGGTCGACAACCTGGCCGAGGTTCCGGTCGTGGCGCTCGGTCTCGGGCCCGTCGCCGGCCTCGGCGCGGCGCGTCTCGTCACGAGTCATTACTCCCTGCTCGTCGAAGGGCTCGGCCAGATGTTCGTGGCAGGGCCTCCCGTGGTGAGACGCATCGGCGAGGACGTCGACAAGGAAGCGCTCGGCGGGAGCCGCATCCATGCCCGCAACGGGGCGGTCGACGATGCGGTGGCGAGCGAGGCCGAGGCCTTCGTCGCTGCCCGCCGCTTCCTGTCCTACCTCCCGAGTTCGGTCCACGCGTTGCCTCTGCGCGGCGAACGGCGCGACGATCCCGAGCGACGCGAGGACTGGCTCCTCGAGGCGATCCCGCGCGATCGGCGCAAGGTCTACAAGATGCGCCCGATCCTCGAGGCGGTGGTCGACTCGGGCTCGTGGCTCGAGATCGGCCGACAGTGGGGGCGGTCGCTGGTGACCGGCTTCGCCCGCCTCGACGGTTGGCCCGTGGCAGTCCTGGCGAGCGACCCGTACCACTACGGCGGATCGTGGACGGCCGACGCGGCCCAGAAGGCGACCCGCTTCGTCGAGCTCGCCGAGACCTTCCACCTCCCCGTGGTCCACTTCGTCGACAACCCGGGCTTCCTGATCGGCCGGGCCGCGGAACAGGCCGGAACGATCCGCCACGGAGCGCGGGCCCTCGCGTCGGTCTATCAGGCCCGCGTCCCCTGGTGCTCGGTGCTCGTCCGGAAGGCCTACGGGGTCGCCGGCGCGGGACACTCCAACCATCGTCGCGTCCAGCTCCGCTACGCCTGGCCATCGGGCGACTGGGGATCGTTGCCCCTCGAAGGCGGGATCGAGGCCGCCTACAAATCGCAGCTCGAACAGTCCGACGATCCGGACGCGCTGCGTCGCCGCATCGAGGCGCGTCTGGCTGCGGTGCGCTCCCCCTTCCGTACCGCCGAGGCCTTCCTGGTCGAGGAGATCATCGACCCGCGCGACACGCGGCCGCTCCTGTGCGAGTTCGCGAATCTGGTGGCACCCCGCCGCGAAACCGGTCGCCGGAGCTTCCACCTGCGACCCTGAACGGGACCTGGAACGCCGCGCATGTCCGAACCGGCGCGGGCCCGCGGCTAGGGCGTCACGATCGGGAAGCCGGGCGCCGGCCGGTCGAAGAGCGAGAAGAACCCCACCAGGGCGAGCCGGCTGCCCTCGACCTCGAGCTCGTCGGAGAAGAGCATCTCGCGAACGCTCGCCTCCTGCGCGATCAGTCGCAGGAAGAAGCGATGCGTGAGCGTGATCGTCGCTTCCGCCTCCGGGTCGGGAGCGCTGCGGCGATGGCGCAGCACCGCGTTCCGGAGCCAGAGGACGTGGCTCTCGCCGAGGTCGCGAAAGGTGATGTTGATCGTCACCGATTCGTCCTCGGCCTTCTCGGCGTCGATGCGCGCCGCCAGGGCCGCCAGGAACCGCTCGATCGGGATCTCGGCGAGCAGGTCCCTGGCATTCTCGAGCGGGCTCGGCGCGTCGTCGCCCGGTGGCCCGTGCCGCAGCTCGAAGGCCGCCGAGAGATAGGCGTCGCGCCAGGCGGCCGACTCCGCCTGGTAGCCGAGCTGGTCGTAGGTGCGCGCGAGCAGGGCGCGGGCTTCGGTGTTGCGTTCGTCGGCGAAGACCAGATGGTCGAGCAGGGTGGCCACCCAGCGATAGTCCGCCGCCTCGAACGCGCGTCGCGCCTCTTCGAGAACGGCCTCGACACCGCCGAGCGCGCGCACATAGCGAAGGCCGAGCTCGACGGGCGGCAAGGGATCGAGCCTGGCCGGATTCCCGTCGTACCACCCGAAGTAGCGCTGGTACACCGCACGCGTGTTGTGGCGGAGCGTCCCGTAGTAGCCGCGGTTCCCGAACCGGCGGGCGAGTGACGACGGCAGCTCGAGGCTCTCGGCGATCTCCGAGGGGGTATGCCCCTGATTGGCGAGTCGCAGGGTCTGGTCGTGCAGGAACTGGTAGAGATCGCTCTGGCCCTCCAGGAACTGCCGCACCTCCGATCCGCCCCACACCGGCCAGTGATGGCTCGCGAAGAGCACGTCGCTCTCGTCGCCGAAGCGGGTCCGCATCTCCTCGATGGCCTCGCTCCACCGCGCGGCGTCCCGGACGCGTGCGCCGCGCAACGTGTAGACGTTGTGCATCGTGTGGGTCACGATCTCGGCGCTGCAGAGGGCCCGATGATCGGGCAGGTAGAAGACCAGCTCCGCCGGTGCCTCGGTCTCGGGGGTGTACAGGAACGCGAACCGCACGCCGTCGAGCACCAGCTCGTCGGTCGTCGCGTCGACGCTCCGGTTCGGCGCGAGGATGCCGCTTCGGCCCCGGGTCGGTTCCTTGCCGAGCCCGGAGTCGAGATGGCCGCGCGCGTCGCGTCCGAGGCGGAAGCCGTACATGAACGAGGCGCGGCGAGCCATGCCGAGGCCGGCGAGGACGTTCTCGCTCGTGGCCGCTTCGAGGAAGCCCGCCGGCGCGACGATCGGGATGCCTTTCGCCTCGACCTCGTCGGGCGACACCACCCCGAGGATCCCGCCGAAGTGGTCGATGTGGCTGTGAGTGACGATCAGGGCGGTGACGGGACGTGCACCGAGGTGCTCGCGGGCGAAGGCGAGGGCGGCGGCCGCCGTCTCGGTCGAGCCGAGCGGATCGACCACGATCCAGCCGGTGTCGCCTTCGATCAGGGTCATGTTCGCCAGATCGAAGCCGCGCAGCTGGTGGATTCCCGGAACCACCTCGAACAGACCGTGCTCGTTGTTGAGCCGGGCCTGGCGCCAGAGGCTCGGGTGGACCGAGCCCGGAGCCGGGCCCTCGAGAAAGTCGTACGCGGGCCGGTCCCAGACCACGCGCCCCTCCGCATCCCGGACGACCAGCGACTCGGGCCGCGCGACCAGGCCGCGAGTTGCATCCGCGGCATCCTGCGGGTCGGCGAGGGGGAGCGCGGCGGCGGCCGCCGCGAGCACTCGGAGCGTGGCTTCGGTGGGCGCCGTGTGACCTCGCGCGTCGGCATCAGGTCCGCGCGGGACCGCGGGCGCGCCGCCACTGGCGGCGACCGCCAGCATGGCGAGCGCGAGCGCGAGGGCGGTGCGGCCGGTTGGGCGCGGCCGATCGAGGCCGCGGTGGCGATTCGAGACGGATCGACGCATGGGGCTCCTCGGTGTGGGCCCCAGATATACCGGATCGTCAGCGCGAGGACGTCGCGGGCAAGGCTTGCGGCGGCGATCGATGGGCGTCGAGCTCGTCGAGCGCCGCCTCGAGGTAGCCAGCGAGCTCGCGGCTGGGTGCGTCGCTCGGCCAGGCCCCGACCAGCCCGAGGCGCAGGGTCCCCGCGTAGCTCACCGCCGCGATCGTGCAGCGTTGTCGCGCGAACACGGGCGCGTAGATCGACAGGGTCTCGAGCGTCGCGCCGAGCAGCGACAGCGGATGGTCGGTGCCCCGCAGGTTGGTGACGACCACGCCGAACGACCGCAGCCAGCCGGCTGCGGTCATCGCGATCGCCGGAATCGCGCGCGGTGCGAGGCCGCTGGCGGCGGCCAGTCGCTCGATGCCCGCTCCGAACCCCGTCTGGCGGAGATGCGACGTCTCCTCGCGCACCCGTTCGAGGGTTCGGTGAGGGTCGGCCTGCTCCACGGGCATCCGCACGAGCCAGGCCGCGAGCCGATTCCCGAGCTTTGCGCTCTCGCCCGGGGCGCGTACGTCCAGCGGGCAGAGCGCTCGTACGCGCTTCGCCCGGCCGAGCTCGCCACGTCGCGCCAGCCATCCGCGGAGCGCCTGCGAAACCAGTGTCAGCAGCAGGTCGTTCACCGTCACACCGGCCGATCGCGCCACGCGACGGACGCGATCGAGCTCGAAGTCGACCTCGAGCAGGGTCCGCCGCGCGACCTCGCGCCCGTGGAGCGATGTGGCAGAGCCGCGGCGGAGGCCCTCGACCACGACGCGGAGGATCGACGCGAGCACGGTCCTCCAGCCGGGGCGGGTGCGCTCGGCATCCGACGCTGGGCGGCGTTCGAAGCTCGGTGCCGGAAGCCCGAAGAGCGCGGCGAGCACGGCCAGCCCGGCCGAGCCGTCGACCACGGCATGGTGGAACTTCCCGAACAGGGCGAAGCGTCGGCCCTCGTCGAGGCCCGTCAGGATCCAGATCTGCCAGAGCGGACGGTTCGGATCGAGGGGCTCCTCGAAGGCGCGTGCGGTCGCGGACTCGAGATCGAGCGCCTCGCCTCGGCCTTCGAGCGCCTGCACACAAATGTGTCGTCCGGGGTCGGCCGCCGGGTCGGAGCGCCAGCTCGGCCGGCCGAAACGGGGCCGGTGCAGCCGCGTTCGACAGCGTTCGATGGCTCCCATCCGCTCGGCCACGACCGACTGCAGGCGCGCCACGTCGAGCTGGCCCTTGGCGTCTCGAAGGGGTGCGGCGTCGAAGCGCCCGAGTGCCGCCACGTGCATCGGGCGCGTTCGCGATTCGAAGCCGAGAAAGGCCGTGTCGGTGGGCGAGAGGCGCTCGATCGAATCGGATTCGAACATGCCGGGAGGCTGCCCCGTGGGCCGGGGTCGTCAATGCGGTCAGAGAAGGGCGAGTGCGGATGGGCTCGAGCCTCGATATGTGTGGCCATCGCCACGCCGCACCCGGTAGCATGGATCCCCGGAATCCCGATGACACGAATCGACTGGGTCTCCTGCCACGACTGTGACGCGCTCTACCGGGTCGGCACGGTTCCGAGCGGCGCCGTAGCGCGCTGCGCGCGCTGTGGCGGACAGCTCTTCCACGCGTCTCGCGACACGCTCGACCGCACGCTCGCCATGGCGATCGCCGGGGCGGTGCTCTTCCTGGGCGCCAACACCTATCCGCTCCTCACCTTCGAGATGCAGGGCAACGCCACCCGAACGACGCTCGGATCGGGTGTCGTCAATCTGTGGGAACAGGGTCGGCCATCGCTCGCGGTGGTGGTTGCCGTGACGGCGATCGTCGCGCCGCTCGTCCAGCTCTCGACGCTCCTCTACCTGCTCGTCCCGCTCCGCCTCGGACGCGTTCCCATGGGCCTCGCGCACGTCTTCCGTCTGATGCGACGCATCCAGCCGTGGAGCATGATGGACGTCTTCCTGCTCGGGATCCTGGTGTCGCTCGTCAAGCTCGCCGACATGGCCGACATCGTCGCCGGTCTCGCCCTCTACTGCTTCGGCATCCTGATCCTGGTGGTCGCGGCCGCGAACGCGAGCCTCGAGCCCCGTGCGATCTGGCGACGCGTCGAGGAGCTCTCGTGACGAGTGGTCTGGCCCGCGGGCTCTGGACCTGCCACGACTGCGGCCATGTCGTCCGGGCTCCGGAGGGCCATGCCCACGCGCGTTGCCCGCGATGCGGCGCGCCGCTCCACGATCGCAAGCCGGAGAGCCTCCAACGCACCTGGGCCTTGCTCCTCGGCGCAGTGGTGCTCTATGTACCGGCCAACCTGCTGCCGGTCATGCGGGTGACCTCGTTCGGCCGTACCCAGGAAGACACCATCATGAGCGGGGTGCTCTTCATGCTCGACCACGGGATGTGGCCCCTCGCCGCGCTCATCTTCTTCGCGAGCGTCTGCGTCCCGCTCCTCAAGATCGTCGCCTTGGCCTTCCTGGCGGCGTCGGTGCAGTTCGGTTGGACCGGCCGGCCCGGCGCACGCACGCGGCTCTATCGCGTCACCGAAGGGGTCGGTCGTTGGTCGATGGTCGACATCTATGTCGTCACGATCCTGGTGGCGCTGGTGCAGCTCGGAAACCTGGCCACGATCGAGGCCGCCCTTGGGGCCGTCTTCTTCGGCGGCGTGGTGATCCTCACCATGATCGCGGCCGAGTCGTTCGATCCGCGCCTCATCTGGGACGCGGTGGCACGTGAAGGAGCGCCCGGCGATGAGCGACGCGCGGCCGCCTGAGGGCGGCGAAGGAGACGGAGCGACGGAGCCCGCGGCGCCGCGCATCGAGCCGGCGCGCCGGGGGCCCTCGGTCGTCTGGCTCGTGCCCCTCGTCGCCGTCCTGATCGGGGCCTTCCTGGTCTATCGGAGCTTCGCCGACCGGGGTCCGACCGTCACGATCGAGTTCCAGTCGGCGGCCGGCCTCGAGGCGGGCAAGACCCCGATCAAGTACAAGAACGTCGAGATCGGGCTGGTGGACGACATCCGCCTCGCCGACGACCTCTCGCGCGTGGTCGTCGAGGCGGAGCTGGTCAAGGGCTCCGAGCGCTATCTCACCGACCAGACCCGCTTCTGGGTGGTGCGCGCCAGCGTCGCAGCGGGACGCGTCACCGCGCTCGATACGCTCTTCTCGGGCGCCTACATCGGGCTCGATCCGTCCACCGACGGCGCGCCGCAGCGCGACTTCGTCGGGCTCGAAGAGGCCCCGCTCGTCACCTCCGACGAGCCGGGCCGCCACTTCGAGCTGCGCTCGGAGGGCGGGGCCTCGTTCGAGGTGGGTGCGCCCGTCTACTTCCGGAAGACCCGCGTCGGAGAGGTCACCTCGAGCCGGCTCGACCCGAGCGGCGAGTTCGTGACCACCCGTATCTTCGTGCGCTCTCCATACGAGCAACGCGTGCGCGAGAACACCCGCTTCTGGGACGCCAGCGGCCTCGACCTATCGCTCGGAGCCGAGGGGCTGCGCGTCGACACCGAGGCATTCCTGTCGCTCGTGATCGGAGGAGTGGCCTTCGGTGCACCTCCTTCGGAGGAGCCGGGCGATGCGGCGGCCGACGGTCAGCGCTTCGCGCTCTTCGCGAATCGTCGCGAGGCCTTTGCCCAGAGCTACAGCATTCATCGTCGCTACCGGATCTTCTTCGACCACTCGGTCGAAGGGCTCGAGCGGGGGGCGCCTGTGGTGCTCCAGGGAATCAAGATCGGTCAGGTGCTCGACGTGAGCCTCCAGTTCGATCGCGAATCGCTCGAGTTCCGGGTTCCCGTGTTGGTGGATCTCGAGCCCGAGCGGGTGTCGGCTCGGGAGGACATCCCCGACGATCCGTCTGCGATGATCCGGGGTCTGATCGACCGCGGCCTGCGGGCCCGGTTGAAGCAGGGCAACCTGCTCACGGGTGCCAAGCAGATCGAGCTCGTGTTCCTGCCGGACGCCGAGCCGGTGAGCATCGAGACCGTCGCGGGCATCGTCCAGATCCCGGCCGTGCCCACTCCGCTCGAAGAGCTGACGGCCACCCTGACCGGAATCGTCCGTCGCATCGATGCGCTACCGATCGATCGGATCGGGGAGAGTCTCGACCGTCTGCTCGTGGAGCTCGGCGCGACCCTCGAGTCGGCCAACCACATGGTCACGCAGCTCGACGAAGAGGTGCTTCCGAGCGTGGCCGAGGCGGCCGAAGGGGGCTCGGCCATGCTGGATCCGTCGTCGGCGATCCAGGTGCAGGTACGGGAGCTCCTCGGCGAGCTCACCGAAGCGGCGCGCTCGCTCCGGGTCATGACCGACTACCTCGAACGCCATCCGGAATCGCTGCTGCGAGGAAAGGGGACGCCGTGAGACGATCGATGGCCCGCCTCGCCGCCTGGGTGCTGGTCCTGGCCAGTCTGTCGGGCTGCATCGGGCGCAGCCCACGCACCGAGTTCTACGTGCTGTCGTCGTCGGTCTCGACGCCGGCCGCGACGCGCGCGCCGACCGAGGGCGCTGCGCCGCCGGTGCTCGCGATCGAGCCCGTCGGGCTGCCCCGCTACCTCGATCGTCCCCAGATCGCGCGCCGGGTGGGGCCGACCGAGCTCGAGTACGACGAGTTTCGGCGTTGGGCCGGAGGTCTGCGCGCCGAGGTCGGACGGGTGCTCGTATCCGACCTCGGTCTCCTGCTCGCCGACCGGGCCGTCCGGGTCGTCCCGCAGGTCTCGTCCTTCGATTCCGACTACCGTCTGCTGGTCGACGTCGAGCGCTTCGAGGCCGGGCCGGGCGACGAGGTGACCCTGGCTGCTCGTTGGGCCGTGCTCGCGGCCGGTGTCCGGGATCCGCTCGAGGTCTCACGCCTGCGGGTGGTCGAATCGGTCGGGTCGGGAGCGAGCGACGGGGTGGTCGAGGCTCACGCCGCCGCGCTCGGCGCCCTGTCGCGGGCGATCGCCGCCGACGTGCGTGCGGTGCTCGGCGCCGCGGGGCGCTGAGCGCTCCGCGCGGAACCGGGCCAGAGCCCATCCCGGGTTCCCCCTCGCGAGCCTCTCCGCCGCGTGTCAATCGAGGAGCTCGTCGGTGCGCTCGCAACCGCGCGAGCGGATCGTCCCGATCGACGCCGAACCGCGGGCTCGGGCCCCTAGCGAAAGAGATCGAGCCAGGGTCCGTGTTCGAACCACTTCTCGCGAAGCTCCTCGAACAGACCCGTTCCCTCGAGCGCCTCGAGGTAGTTGTCGACCAGGTTCACGAAGAGCGGGTCGTTGGCGGGAAGGGCGATTCCGATCGGCTCCACGTTGAGGGGCTCGGACAGGGTCGCCAGCCCCCGGTCGCGGTACCGATAGGCCGCGAGCACCAGCGCCGGGTAGTCGGCCACGAGAGCATCGATCTTCCCGTCGAGCAGGAGGGCCACCGCGGCGTCGTAGTCGCTCACCGACACCAGCTTCTGGATGGGCAGCAGACGTTGGATAATCTGCTCGCTCGTCGATCCCTCGAGCGCCGCTAGTCGCCAGGGCTCGCCGTCGGGTCGGCTCGGGTCGTCGAGCAGGGGGAGCGTCTCCTTGCGGGCGAGGAAGGCCTTGCCCGAGACGAAGTAGGGCCCGACGAAGGCCACGCGCGCGTTGCGCGCGGGGGTGATCGTGACGCCCGAGATCACCACGTCGACCTTCTCGCGCTCGAGCGCCGAGAGGAGCTGGCCGAAGGGCATGCGGACGAACTCGACCTCCACCCCGATGGCGCGCGCCAGCATGGTCGCGAGGTCCACCTCGAGCCCGAAGAGCTTGCCTTCCCCGTCCGTGGCGTTGAGCGGCGGCTGGGCCCCCGTGATCCCCACCCGGAGCTCGCCCCGCGCCACGATGCGGTTGATGACGGGCGAGGCGGCGCCGGCCGGAGTCGCCGCCAGGAGCGCGAGACCTCCGACCGCTGCGAGCCACGCGCCGAGCCACCGCCTCCTGCCGTCTGCCGGCCGTCGATTCGTCGTGCCTCTGTGCATCGCGACATCCCTCCCCGCCGTCGCGGCGTGGCCGGAGATCGGCACGCCGCGCGAGACCATACCGCGCCGCGGTGACGGCGGTGGGTGTGGGAGATTCACGTCGAAACAGGGGCGAGCCACGAACGGGTCAGGCCGTCCTCGGGTCGGGCGGTTGCGGGCTCGTCTTCGCGTCGTCACCCCGGAAGCTTCAAGCCCGGGCCCCCCCGATCCGATTCCCCCGGTGAAGGGGGCGCCTCGATGGGCCGGTTGCCGAATCGAGAGGAGCGTCTGCCGCGGCCCGTGGCGGTGGTGGGCGCGGGCACGCAGGGCCGGATCACGGCCGAGCTCTGTGCCGAGCTCGGTCTCGCTCTCGCCGGCTTCGTGGACGACGTCCGGGCGGTGGGCGAACGGGTCGACGGAGTGCCGGTGCTCGGACCCTGCGCTCGGTTGGCCGAGCCCGATTGGCTCGCACGCCACCGCTACGTCGTGGCACTCGGCGACCCGGGCGCCCGCACCGCGATCTCCCGGCGCATCCTCGCGGCGGGGGGCGAGCTCGCCACGCTCGTCCACCCCTCGGCCCACGTGTCGCGACACGCCCGTCTCGGGCGCGGTGTCTTCGTGAACGCCTTCGCGAGCGTCTTCCCCGGTGTCGAGCTCGGCGACTTCGTGCTCGTGGACGACCACGCCAGCGTCGGGGTCGACAACCGGCTCGGCGAAGGGGTGTTCGTGGGTCCGGCCTGCCAGCTCACCCGGGGCGTGCGCGTGGGTCCTCTGGCGTTCCTCGCCGTGGGCGCGACCGTGGTTCCGGGGATCGAGATCGGTGCGGGCTCGACGGTCGGGGCCGGATCGACCGTCACGCGCGACGTGCCCGAGGCCGTGCTGGTGACCGGCTCGCCGGCGCGCATCCGACGCTCGCTGCCCGGCGTCGCCGGCCTCGACGACCGTGGGCGACCGTTCGGGCGCGCGACCGCTCCACCGGGTCCTGTCCCGGGAGCTCGCCTGCAGGCGGGCGCGTCCTCGGGGCGACGCCGAACCCCCTGAAGTCGATACGAGCGAACCATTTCGGCGCTTCGTGGTCCGGTCCCATGATTCGTCGGCACGGCGACGAACGCAGACGGAGACCCGCCCGAGCGGACTAGGCCGAGAGCTCGGGTCGCCCCGCGAAGCCCGCGAGCGACTCCGGATTGCGGAGCGAAGGCCGGTTGCGGACGGGTCGCCCGTGGAGCTGCTCGCGAACGGCCAGCTCGGCGAGCTTGCCGTTGCGGGTGTACGGAACGTCGTCCACGGCGACGATGCGAGCCGGAACGTGGCGCGGCGAAGCCGCGTCGCGGATCGCGCGACGGATCCGCCCGTCGAGCGCGGCGTCGAGCTCGTAGCCGCGTTCGAGCTTCACGAAGAGCACGACGCGGACGTCGCCGTCCCAGTCCTGGCCGACGGCGAGGCTGTCCTCGACCTCCGGGAGTGCGTTCACGGGCCGATAGATCTCGGCCGTGCCGATGCGCACCCCGTTCGGCTTGAGGGTGGCGTCGGAGCGTCCATGGATCACGAATCCGCCTTGCGGCGTGTGCTCGGCGTAGTCGCCGTGATGCCAGGCCCCCGGATACCGCTCGAGGTAGCTCGCGCGATAGCGCTCGCCGTCGGGCTCGCCGAAGAACCCGAGCGGGAGCGACGGGAACGGTCCGGAACACACGAGCTCGC
>CAYYUT010000037.1:0-13306 GCA_964474935.1 uncultured Spirochaetales bacterium | reverse complement strand
CTCGATGGCGAAATCGGCCGCCGTGAACTCGTCGGCGGTGACCCGGATCGCCTGCGCGCCGTTGATCTGGTCGGTGAAGTCGAGAATCGTGGCGTCCTTGCCCTGGCCCATGAGGGTGACGTTCGGGACGTCGAGGACGAGCTCGTTCGAGAACGAGAATCGGCCTTCGGGCAGCACGATCACCGTCCCCGGAACCGCCGTCAGCATGGCGCGGAGCAGCCGAAACTCGAGGTCGGCGCCGGCGGCGAGGATCACTTCGCGGTACTCGCTGAAGTCGCGGACCCGATCGAGGGGCAGACACTCGATGGTCGGAGCCAGCCAGATCGGGAAGAGGAAGACGAGCAGAGCGATCCGGGAGCGGGCGACCCGCGGGAGTATCGGCTGGCGGGTCGGGGTAGGGGCGAGGCGCATGCGATCCTCCGATGGAGTCGGCTCCGGGGCGTGTCGATGGTCACACATACTAAACGAACGGTCGGGCTTTCGCGCGGTCAATCGACGCAAGTGTCTGGCGCCCGGGGGCCGCACCGCGCACGTTGCCCGCATGGCCGATCGCCGTGATGCGACTGCTCCCCGCCGGCCGCCGAGCCGCAGCGATCTCGACGCAGCGCGGCGTCGGCGTCTGCCGGACGTTCTGGCTCCGGGCCTCGACGTGGTCTTCTGTGGCATCAATCCGAGCCTCTACTCCGCGGCCGTGGGGCACCATTTCGCGCGACCCGGGAACCGCTTCTGGAAGGCACTGCACCGGAGCGGATTCACGTCGCGCGAGCTCGCGCCTTCCGAGGACCGGGGCCTGCTCGAAGGGGGCCTGGGTCTCACCAACCTGGCACCGCGCCCGACCGCGCGGGCCGACGAGCTCGCGCGCGAGGAGCTCGAGCGGGGCGGACGGCAGCTCGCCGGCAAGCTCCGGCGCCTGGCGCCCACCTGGGTGGCCGTCGTGGGCGTCACCGCCTACCGCCAGGCGTTCGGGCGGCCCGAGGCGGGGGTGGGTCGCCGGGAAGAGCGCATCGGACCGGCGCGCGTCTGGGTGCTCCCGAATCCGAGCGGTCTGAACGCGCACTACCAGATCGACGATCTGGCGCGGGCCTTCGGCGCACTGCGACGAGCGGTCGGCCGCTAGCGCCATCCGGACGACAACGGCCGGCGGCCGATCGGCCGGAGGCCGGACGCGGGAACTGCCGGTCGCTTGCCGTTCTGCGCAGGGCTTGGCCCGTGGCGCTTCGCGGACTAGCTTCGGCAGGTCTTTCCCCGCGGGTGTGTCGATGGTCGAACCGGTCGCCGAGGATATCGCCGAGCCCCAAGACGAGCCCGTCGAGGTCTCGTTCGTGATGCCGTGTCTGAACGAGGCGGAGACCCTCGAGGGCTGCATCCGGGCCGCGCAGCGCTGTATCGCCGTGGGCGGCTTCTCGGGCGAGGTGATCGTGGCCGACAACGGGAGCGAGGACGGTTCGGTCGAGATCGCCGAGCGCGCCGGCGCGCGCGTGGTCCACGTCCGCGAACGCGGCTACGGGAGCGCCCTGATCGGCGGATTCGAGGCCGCGCGCGGCCGCTATCTGGTGATGGGAGACGCCGATCTCTCCTACGACTTCGCCGAGGCCGGCACGCTCGTCGATCGGCTCCGGGCGGGCGACGAGCTCGTCATGGGGAGCCGCTTCCGGGGCGAGATCAAGCCGGGCGCGATGCCCTGGCTCCACCGCTGGCTCGGGAATCCGGTGCTCTCCTGGCTCGGTCGGCGCCTGTTCGGTGCTCCCGTCTCGGACTTCCACTGCGGGCTGCGGGCGCTCACACGGGACGCCTTCGAGGCGATGCGGCTGCGCACCCGGGGCATGGAGTTCGCGAGTGAGCTGGTCGTGAAGGCGGCCGTCCACGGACTCCGGATCTCGGAGGTGCCGATCACGCTGCACCCCGACGGTCGCTCGGGGACTCCCCACCTGCGCACCTGGCGCGACGGATGGCGTCATCTGCGTTTCCTCCTGCTCCTCTCGCCGCGCTGGACCCTCTTCGTGCCCGGTGGCGTGCTGATGGCGACGGGTGGGGTGCTCGGTGGTCTGGTGCTCCTCGGCCCCTTCCGCATGGGCTCGGTGACGCTCGACGTGCACACCCTGATCGCTGCCACGCTCGCGCTCCTCACGGGCTACCAGGCCGTCACGACCGCGGCGGCGGCGCGCATCTACGCGGTCGAGGAGGAGATCGGTCCGCCGGCGCCGGGCTACGAACGGCTCTTCGAGACCTTCACGCTCGAGCGCGGCCTGGCCGTCGGAGCGCTGCTCGTGCTCGCAGGCCTCGCGCTGGTGGGTGGGCTCCTCTGGCAGTGGCAGGCGGTGGGCTTCGGCCCGCTCGATCTCGAGCAGACCCTTCGCCCGATGATCGTCGGAGCGGCGCTCGTCGCGCTCGGCATCCAGACGCTCTGCATGTCCTTCGTGTACAGCATGCTCGGGATCAAGCGGCGCGGGGCGCCCCGTCCGTGAAGCCGCTCGACCGCTTCTTGCAGCGTTGGCGCATTGCGAAGGCCACGCGCTTCGTGCGCAGCGGCGACCGGCTGCTCGACGTGGGTTGCTTCGACCGGACGCTCCTCGACCGCGTGAGCGACCGCATCGCTGCGGGGACGGGCGTCGACCCCGAGGCTATTCCCTACGACGACGGTCGTCTGCGCGTGCTCGCCGAGAGCTTCCCGAAGCCGGGTCTCTTCGAGACCGGCTCGTTCGACTGCATCACGCTGCTCGCCGTGCTCGAGCACGTCGACGATCCCTCGGGCCTCGCCGCCGAGTGCCACCGCCTGCTCGCCCCGGGCGGTCGGCTCGTCGTGACGGTGCCGCATCCCTTCGTCGACCGGATCCTCGACGTCTTGATCCGGTTGCGCATTCTCGACGGCATGGAGGCCGAGGCCCACCACGGCTTCGACGTGGCCCGCACCGGCCCGATCTTCCGGGAGCAGGGCTTCACGCTGATGCACCGGGCGGCGTTCCAGCTCGGTCTGAACCATCTGTTCGTGTGGCAGCGAGGGGCCGGCTGAGCGAGTCCGGGTCGTCGGCCTGCGCGACGGCGCCCGCGAGCGCGCGAGCCAGCGCGTAGATGCCCGCCGCCCACACCACGAGCACGACCCCCGCGGCACCCGGCCGGGCCACCGATCCGTGGAAGCCGCGGGCCAGCCGCATCAGCCAGAGCCCCCAGGCGTCGAGGTCCGGGAGCGCCGCCAGGGCACCCACCAGCGGCGCGTGCGATGGCTCGAACAGGAACCCGAAGCGGGGCTCCCACGCCTGGTAGCCCATGCGTTCCACCACCACGAACCACTCCGTCAGCAGGAAGGGCAGACCGACCGCGACACCGATGAGTGTCAGCGCGAGGGTTGCCCGGCGTCGGCCCGCGCCACCGGCCTCGAGCCAGGGACCGAGAGGCAGCAGGAGCAGGATCCCGGCCGAGAACAGATAGCGGGGGCCGGGCGACGACCAGAGGCCGGTCCAGCCATCGTAGAGCGAGTAGAAGCCGAGCGAGATCACGAAGACGAAGCCGATCGTCGCCGCCTCGGCGCGCCGCGTGTGCCAGAGGAAGCGGCCCATCCAGGGGAGCAACAGCAGGAGAGGCGAGTACACGAAGATGCTGGCCCCCGGGCTCACCAGGAATCCGGCGAGCGGCCGCGCGAGCTCGAGGCTCAGGCGTCCGCGCTCGGCGGTCATCGGCGAGTCGAGCCAGGCCTGCCACTTCCACAGGTTGAGACCGAAATGGATCGCCGACGCCACGGCGAGGGGCAGGGCGAGAGCGATGGCGTCGACGACGAGCTGGCGCGCCCTCGCGACGCGCTCGAGCGTTCGGCGGCGTTCCCAGATCACGAAGAGCACGTAGCCCGCGAGGCCCACACCGGCGACCGCTGCCGGGAGCCGCACCAGCGGAATCGCCGAGGCCAGAACCGCACCGAGCCAGAGCCAGCGCGGCGCGCCGTCCTCGCGGAAGCGCATCCAGGCGGCGAGAGCCCCGAGCACGAGGACGGCCTCGGTGGTGTGGCGCAGGAAGAAGCTCCCCATCAGGGCCGCATAGCTTCCGAAGGCCATGCACAGGCTCGCCAGGCTGGCCGTCCGGGTGCCGGCGCCGAGCCGCCTCTGGAGTCCGAAGAAGATCGCGGCGAGCAGCCCCGTCATCACCGGGGCGTAGAGCCCGACCGTCCACTCGCCGACCGTCGCCTCGCGACGCCGACCCATCAGCACCGTGTCGGGCCCCGCGAGGGCATGTGCCCAGCGCCACGGGAGCCAGCGATCGCCGAGCTCGCCGACCTGATAGAAGGGAAGGGCGAGCAGCGACTGGCCGATCGCGTACTGGCTGTAGAGGGCACCGCCCCGCCCCCGGTAGGCCATCGGAATGGGCGGCACGGCGAGCGAGCCCCGCTCGGCGATCGCCCGGGTCGTCTCGAACACGCCCACCTCGTCGCTCCCGACGAAGTGGCCGCGGTGGAACAGGGCGAGGGCGAGCGCGACGAGACACCCCAGGCGCCAGGCCACCCGACGGTCGGCGCGGCTCACTCGACGTAGCCGAGCTCGCGGAGCCGCTCGCGCGTGGCGTCGTCGATCGGCACGGAGCCCGGCACCGGGGTCTCGATGCTGGCGACCGCTCGGCCGAGCGCCTCGCGCAGCGCCTCGAAGGCGTGCTGGGCCTCGGGCGCGACCGGTGTCTCGGCGAGCAGATCGCGGGTCATGCCAGGGTCGTCTCCGACGGCGTAGAGCGACCACTCGGGAAGCCTCAGGCGGCTCGGGGGTGGGCGGTGCACCAGCTTGTAGCGACGGTTCTCGATGGCACGGTGGTGGGGGTGGGCGATCACGCCTTCGGTGATCACGTAGCGAGCCGGCGCTTCCGCCTCCGGGTCGGCGCCGATCAGACTGACCCCCTGGTCGCGGCTGGGGCAGTCGAGACCGTTGAACGCGCAGAGCGTGGCCATCATGTCGATCAGACCGAGCGGGCAGGCGACCGGATTCTCGCCCTCGACCCCCGGAAGCCGCATCGCGAGCGGGATGCCGGTCTCTTCGTCGAAGAGGCTCTTGCCGTGGTTGCCCCAGCCGCGCTCGAACAGGGCCTCGCCGTGATCGGAGGTGACCACGACCGCGGTCTCCGGCCAGCCCGGCCGAGCGCGCACGGTATCCAGGAGCCTCCCGAACGCCCGGTCGAAGTTCTCGACACCGCGGTCGTAGGCCATCTCGAGCAGGCCCAGACCCAGGGGGCCGCCGTCTGCGGCCAGGGGCTCGCCGTCCGTGAAGCGCACCTGGGTCTCCAGGAAGTGGAGCGCCGCGCGGGGCAGGCGCCGCGGATCCGACGCGATGGTCGCGGCCTGCTCGCGCACCTCGTCGCGGGTGAGCCGTCCGTAGGGACCGTGGGCATCCAGATAGTGCACGTAGAGGAAATAGGGCTCGCCGTCCGGGATCCCTTCGAGCCAGCGGAGCGCGAGGTCCGTCACCTGCTCTCCCGAAGCGTTCCAACCGGCCATGCTCGTATCGAAGGTCTCGAAGCCCTGCGAGAAGCCGAGCGACTCGGCGATCCAGGCGTTGCTGACGATCGCGCCCGTCCGGTAGCCGGCCTTCTGGAAGACCTCGGCCAGCGTCTCGAGCGCCTCGGGCAGTGAGTCGCTCGACATGGAGGCGTCCCCCCCGACCACCGCGCGGAGCTTCGGATGCGAGCGGACCCGATGTTGCGAGGGGTGGAGCCCCGTCATCAGGGTCGCCACCGATGGCTTGGTCCACGGGGCAGGGCTCTTCGCGCGCGTGAAGTAGAGGTGCTCGCGTGCGAAGCGATCGAAGGCGGGCGTCTCGGCCGGGCCCCCGTAGATCCCCATCCGATCGCGACGGGTCGTATCGCTCAGGACGAAGACGAGCGGTCGTGCGCTCTGGGCCCGGTTCCACGCGAGCGCCCGACAGGCCGGCTCGGGCGCGGTGGGCGAGGCCAGCTCGGCGAGCGCATCCTCACCGCCCTCGACGCGGTGGCAGGCGGGCACGAGGGTCGCCGCCGCCATCACGCACAGGCCCGCCGACAGGCCGACGACGACCCGCCGCAGAGAGCGCGCGAGGCAGGCGAGAGACGATCCTCTGCCGCGGTCGGGTCGCCCGCGAAGCATCACGCCAGACTAGCGAAGCTTGCCGCGTCGCCGACGGACCGTGAGCCACGCCAGCACCGGCAGGAAGCCGGCAAGCTCGGGCCCGAGGCCGCAGCTCGTCTCGCTGTGGCGGCTCGCGGCCGTGCACGCGGGATCGGCCGGGCGCGTGGCGTCGCCGGCGGCATCGACCCCGCCGTCGCCATCGTTGTCGAGGGCGTCGTCGCAGCGCGGATTCTCGCGTTCGGCCGCAGCCGACGTGCAACCGGGATCGTCCGGAAAATCGATCCGACCGTCGCCGTCGTTGTCGAGGCCGTCGCTGCAGACCGCGTCGCACGCGTCGCCTCGTCCGTCGCCATCCGCGTCGAGCTGTGCGGGATCGGGGACGGCCGGGCAGACGTCGTCGGAGGCCGGCAGCCCGTCCGCATCGAGATCCGAGAGGAGTGACGACCCGATCCAGCCTGCCGCGACCGACGCGGCCGCGAGATCCGGCATGCGCGTGCCGGGTGGCATCCGGAGCGAGGGATCGGTCGCCACCAGACGTTGGTAGAGCACGCTCTCGACCGGCTCTCCGGGCTCCACGCGCAGTCCGTTCGGCGTCCCGAGATCCCCGGCGACGGCGGGCTCGCGGATCAGACCAGTCTGCGCGAGCGGGGTGTCCACGCGCAGGTCGAGTCCGCCCGGCGCGGGCCCTCCCGGCTGATGACAGAGCGCGCAGTTCACGTCGAGATAGGAGCGGAGCCGGCCATCGAGCGAGGCCTCCGGATCGCCGAGCGCAGTATGTGCGGCCACCCGCGCGGGCGCGGACGTCTGACCCCGGATCAGGCCGATCCGGCGCCAGGCGTCGAGCTGGTTCTCCGAGCCGGTGCCGCACGCGACTTCGTGATTGAGCTGTCTCGGGCGTGGCCCGAGCACGCGACCGGCGGCGACGGTGTGACAGCCGAGGCAATCGGACGGACCCGGGAAGTACCACTCGCGCAGGGCCGGGCCTGGGTCGACGTCCGCGAGCACGCCCTGCTCGACGAGAGTCGCGTCCTGCTGCGCAGCGTCCCAGCGGTAGGTGAAGAGGGTCCAGCGGTCCTGCTGGCGCAGCTCGATCCGGGTCTCGAGGCGTCGCGAGGTTCCCGCCACCTCGAGCTCGAAGTGCTTGACCAGCACGCTGCCCACCGGGAAGGTGAAGCTCCCATCGGTGGCGGCCGCGATCTCGGAGGTTCCCGGAAGCGCCAGCCAGCGTTGTTTGGCCGCGCCGTCCGACCAGAGCTCGGCCGCGGGCTCGTACTCCACCAGGCCCGGTTTGGGAACGAGTGCCGAGACCGGGGTCTCGAAGAGTCCGGTCTCGGAGAGGGTCGCCGGGAAGGACGAGCCCGCCCCGCCCGCGCTCCGCTCGAGCCGATAGAGCCCTCCGTCCGAGAGCCGAACGAGCAGCAGATCGCCGGCCGCGTCCTCGCCGAACGATGCGATGTCCGTGAGGCTCGCGATGCGGGTCGAGACGCCGCCGGCATGCGCCCAGATCCGGCCGCTCACGAAGTCGGCGTACAGATAGGCGCCGACCAGCTCGGGGAGGCCCGGTCCGCGCGCCACGTAGCCGCCTGTCACCGAGAAGCCGCCCGTCGAGTCGTGCGGGTAGGTGATCGTGGGCGCGAAGGCGTCGAGCGCGCCGCAGTCGCGCCCCTCGAAATCGGCCTCGCCCTCGCACACGTTCCAGCCGAAGTCGATGCCCTCGCCGGGGGGAGCCACGGGGGGCGCCGGCGAGGAGGCCGGAACGTGATTCACCTCCTCCCACTCGTTCTGGCCGACGTCTCCGAGCCAGAGATCCCCGGTCTCGCGGTCGAACGAGAAGCGCCACGGGTTGCGGAGACCGAAGCCCCAGATCTCCTCGCGCCAGCTCGCCGTGTTGCCCCGAAACGGGTTGCTGTCCGGAATGGCGTACGGGGTCGCCGCGTCCTCGGCCACGTCGACGTCGATGCGCAGCAGGGCACCGAGCAGACTGCTCCGATCTCGTCCGTTGTCGAAGGGGTCGCCCCGACTGCCTCCGTCGCCGCTCGCGATCCACAGGTGGCCGCCCGGGCCGAAGGCCATCATCCCCCCGTTGTGGTTCGAGAAGGGCTGATCGAACTCGAGCAGGAGCTTCTCTGATTCTGGATCGGCCACGGGCGGTGAACCGCTGGCCCGGAAGCGCGCGATGCGTGTGCAGAGACCGTCGCCCGCGCAGACCGGGGGCTCGGCCGTGTGATAGACGTAGAAGAAGCCGTTCCGTGCGAACTCGGGATGGAAGGCGAGGCCGAGCAGGCCGCGTTCGCCGCCGCTGCGCACCGTGCCGACGAGGTCGAGAACGAGCGTCAGGTTGGACGGTGCCGCATCGGGACGCTCGGGGAACGAGTAGATCCTGCCCCGCTGCTCCACGACGTAGAGGCGATCGCTCCCGTCGCCGGCGGTGGTGACGAAGATCGGGCGCAGGAAGCTCAGCCCGGGAAAGGCTCGGACGGCCTGATACGACGCCGGCTCGAGAGCGGTGTCGAGCGGAAACGCGTGTCCCGCGAAGAGCGGGCGCTCGGCCAGGTCGGTGAGGCAGACGTCGAGGTCGGCCCGAGCCGCGCCGGCCCCGAGCAGCAGGAGCGCCGCCAGCCAGAGGCCGAGGCTCGTCGCGCGCCGTGCGGTCCGCTGAATTCCTGTCGGCACGGGTGATCTCCCCGGGCCCCCGACCGGGCCCATCGCTGTGGGTCGGCGCCGGCGCCGCGCTCCGTCCGCGGGTCGACGGCAGCCTGCGGAGCCCTGCGCCCGACGAGAATGGGAGCGCGGCTCGTTGCGGGCAAGCGAGGGCGAAAGGCCACAATTCGCCGCATAAGCCTGACACGCCGGGCGACGTCAAGCCCGCCGGCGCGTCACCCGATTCGGAGGGGAGGCCTGCGGGTCCGCGCCGCCCCGCGGGCTGCCCCGCGGGCGCGAACCCGAAAACCCGTGGCAGGCCTGGAACCTGGAGCCTAATGTGCGCGCCTGTGGACGGGCGGGGCGGCGGAGCGAGCGCAGCGCGAGGGGTTCGTGGATGAGACGACTGGATCCTCCGGCGAGAGCCCCCACCTCGGTCCGCGCCTGCGACGCGGGCGGTGCTCGGCACGTCGACGAACGGGAGGGCCATGCCCGCGGCCACCCGACGATCGCGAAGACTGCGACGACCGCGACGAGCCGGCACTCCGGCGCCTGGTCCGATGCGGGTCGCGAGCGCGCGGTGGCCGAACAGCGTTTCAGATCCTCGCGACGACGGATGGTCGCGCATCTGCGCGACCACGTGCGCGACCCGCGAGTGCTCGCCGCCTTCGAAGAGATCCCGCGCCACGCACTGGTCGCCGAGGCGCTCGCCGGCCAGGCCTATCGGCTCGACGTGGCTCTCCCGATCGGCGAGGGCCAGACGATCTCGGCACCGGTGGTGGTGGCGCGCATGACGGCCGCCCTCGGGCTCGAGGGGTGCGAGCGGGTGCTCGAAGTCGGGACGGGCTCGGCCTACCAGGCCGCGATCCTCGGTCGTCTCGCCGCGCAGGTCGTCTCCATCGAGCGCATGCCGAAGCTCGTCGCCCGGGCGCGCCGACAGCTCGCCGCGCTCGGGATCCACAACGTGGTGGTGCATCTCGGGGATGGGAGTGGCGGACGACCGGGCGAAGCGCCCTTCGACGCGATCGTGGTGACGGCCGGCGGCCCCGAGGTGCCGAGGCCCCTCCTCGAGCAGCTCGCTCCGGGCGGGCGGCTGGTAGGCCCCTTCGGAAGCCGCGACGAGCAGCACCTGCTTCGCATCACGCGGGAGCGTTCCGGCCGGCTCCGACGCGAGGTTCTGGGACGCTGTCGATTCGTGGATCTCGTGGGCGCCCACGGGTGGGCCCGACCATGAGCTCCTGGCCCCTCGTTGGACCGCGCGCCGGCTTCGGCCTGCTGCTCGCTCTGCTCCTCGTCGTGCTGGCGGCCGGGGGCTGCGCCTCGTCGAAGTCGCGCGCCCCGCGACCGCCGCAGGGCGACGGCATGTTCCACACGGTGCGCAAGGGCGAGACGGTCTGGCGCATCTCGCGGAGCTACGGCGTGACGGTCGACGCGGTGACGAGCGCGAACCGCATCCGCGACGTCCGGCGGGTCCAGGTCGGACAACGTCTCTGGATCCCCGGGGCGCGCGGCCTCGAAGGCACCGGAAGCGGCACGCCCGGGGCGCTCGGGGGTGTGTGGCGCGGTGAAGGCGAACGCACGGCCCAACCGACGTCAGCGACCCGACCGGCCCCGCCCCCGCGTCCCGACACCGGCTCGCTCGGCGTGCTGTGGCCCGTCGAGGGCCGGGTGTCGTCCAGGTATGGGCCGCGGTGGGGACGCGTGCACGAGGGCATCGACATCGCTGCGAAGACCGGGACGCCGGTGCGTGCGGCCGAGTCGGGCCGCGTGATCTACAGCGGCTCGGGACTCGGCGCCTACGGAAACGTGTTGATCCTGAAGCACGAGGGTCGTTACAGCACGGTCTACGCCCACAACCGGCGCAATCGGGTGAAGAAGGGCGACTTCGTCGAGCGCGGCCAGGTGATCGCACTGGTCGGGGCCACCGGCAACGCCACCGGACCCCACCTCCACTTCGAGGTGCGTCGTGGCCGACGCGCGGTGGATCCGAGCTCGGTTCTGCCGTAAACCCTGTCGCGATGGGCATCGATCTTCGGTCATGGGTGCGCGACGTCCCCGACTTCCCCAAGCCGGGCATCCTGTTCCGCGATGTGACGCCGTTGCTGGCCCACCCGCCCGCCTTCCGCTTTGCGATCGACGAGCTGGTGCGTCCCTTCGCGAACGGAGGCGTCGATCGCGTGATCGGGATCGAATCGCGGGGCTTCTTCCTGGGCGGCCCGGCAGCGCTCGATCTCGATGCGGGCCTCGTCATCGCTCGCAAGGACGGGCGGCTTCCCGCCGAGACCCACCGCGTCGAGTACGACCTCGAATACGGAAGCGACGCCGTCGAGATCCACGTCGATGCGATCGAGCCGGGCCAGCGGGTGCTCGTCGTCGATGACCTGATGGCCACCGGTGGCACCGCCGCGGCCGCCGCCGAGCTGGCGCGGCGATCCGGGGGCGAGGTGGTGGGCTGCGCCTTCCTGATCGAGCTCGAAGCGCTCGGTGGGCGCGCCAAGCTCGACGTGCCCGAGATCCACTCCCTGCTGCGCTACTAGCCCCGCGGAGACCGGTCTGCCGCGACGGACGACGGGGCTTCCGGCAGTCGGATGCAGAACTCGGCGCCGCCGCCCGGAGCGTCGCCCACCTCGAGCTGGCCGCCGTGCTCGCGGACGATGTCGAAGGCGATGGCGAGCCCGAGCCCGGTGCCCTCGTCGGGCCCCTTGGTCGTGAAGAACGGATCGAAGATCCGTTCGCGCACCTCGCGCGGAACCCCCGGTCCGTTGTCCCGAATCGACACCTCGCTCCAGCCGGGGAGTGCGCGCGAGCGGACGTCGATGCGGGCCGAGGCCGTGTGCGCCACGGCCTGGCGGGCGTTGACGAGGAGGTTCACGAAGACCTGCACCATCCGGTCCCGCGAGCCCACCATCCGAGGCAGCGATGCGGCGAGATCGGAGTGCAGCGCGATGCGGTCGCTCCCGTGGAGCCGCGCGAGGCCGAGGCTCTCCTGGATCACCTCGTTCAGGTCGAGCGGAGCGATGCCCTCGTCGGCCTGACGCGAGAACCGACGCAGCCCGTCGACGATGCGCGTGATCCGCTCCACGCCGTCGAGCGTCTCCGCCACGATGCCACGCAGCTCGACCACCTCGTCGAGCTCTTTCTCGGACAGCACGTCGGCACGGTCGGCCAGGGAGCTCCCGATCGTGTCGATCGCGCCGAGGTTCGCGCGGACGAAGGCGAGCGGATTGTTCACCTCGTGGGCCACGCCTGCGGCGAGCATCCCGATGCTCTCGAGCTTCTGGGCCTGCAGGAGCATGCGCTCGGTGCGATGTCGGTCGGTCCGGTCGCGCAGCACGGCGTACCGACCCACCTGGCCCACGCTGCGTCCCGCGACGCAGGCCACCGTGAGCTCGATGCAGCGCTCGTCGGGGGTGTGGAGCAGGAGCTGGGCGGGTGGGTCGTCGGGGCCCATGGCCCGGAAGCTCTGTTGCAGGCCGGGGCGATCGGCGTCCTGAGCCAGGCTTGCGAGGGTCTCGCAGAGGAGGGCGCCTCGGAGAGCACGATCGGGACGATCGAGGATCTCGGAGGCGGCCGGGTTCAGGTCGAGGATGCGACCCTCGGCATCGGCCAACAGCACGCCCTCGCGGAGTCGTTCGATTACGTCGCGCCGCGCGAGAGGCAGGCTCGCGAAGAGGCGGTCGCGGTAGACCGGGCCGAGCAGGATGAGCGCCGTCACCGCGAGCCCCGAGGACGTGATGTCGTAGGGGATCGGGAAGAGCCCGAACAGATAGACGAAGCTGCACACGATCGGGATCGGCGCTGCGACGGCCAGGCGCACACCGTGTCTCGACTCCGAGGTGCCGCGGAGCTGCCAGGTGTGACCGAGGTAGAGCGCGGTGGCGGCCGCCACCCACAGGTAGCTCCAGGCGATCAGCATCCAGAAGACCGGACCGGCCCAGACGCGCGGGCCGCGCGGTAACGCATCGAGGGTGATCTCGTCGTAGAAGAGCTGATGGCTCGCGTTGGTGAGGAAGAAGCCGTACGAGACCAGCGGCGGCACGAAGAAGAGCGCGACCCGCGCCGGACGCTCCTCGAAGGCGGCCACCCGCACGTACTGCACGGCGAGGGCCAGCCAGATGGGACCCGAAAGATGGATGCCGGCGAGGATCAGGGCGAAGGGCACCCAGAGGGCCGCGTCGCTCTCGACCAGGAAACGCCAGATGATGCCTGTGGTCCAGAGCGCGAGCGAGCCGAGCAGGGCTGCGAAGGTGCGGTTCAGGGCCGACGCCTCGCGCTGCGCCAGCAGGTGGACTGCGAGAAGCGTCGATACGACGAGGGTGACCCCCGCCGGTAGCATGGCCGGATGCAGCTCCACGCCCGGTGTTTCGGCCGAACGCTGCACACCGCTGAGCCCGTCCGCCCGGCGCAGCCGGGGCCGCCACCGGGCCGATTTCGCTAGCCTGCCAGCGCGAGCGCGGGCCGAGCAGGCGCGCCGCTCGCCGCGCCCCCGTAGCTCAGGGGATAGAGCAGCGGTTTCCTAAACCGCGTGTCGCACGTTCGAGTCGTGCCGGGGGCGCCAGTCTTTTGGGGGGGCGGGGGTTGGCGGGCTCGCCACGC
>CAYYUT010000036.1:0-13372 GCA_964474935.1 uncultured Spirochaetales bacterium | reverse complement strand
GAGCCCTTTCACCGGGCCTGTCGCGAGACCCACGAACATTGGCACGAGACGATGCTCGCCCTCTCGACCCACGACACCCAGCGCAGCGAGGACCTGCGCGCGCGGCTCGCCCTGCTGTCCGAGATTCCCGAGGAATGGACCGCAGCCGTCCGGCGCTGGCGCGGCGTCTTCGAGCGACACTGGCCCTCGGGCGTTCCGCGCGATCCGGCGTTCGAGCTGCTGCTCGCGCAGACCCTCGTGGGGGCCCATCCGCTCGGGGTCGAGCGTGCGCTCGCCTACCTCGAGAAGGCGACCCGCGAGGCGAAGCTGCGCACGTCGTGGACGGCGCCCCAGGCCGACTACGACGCCGCCGTGGCCGAGCTGGTGACGGGCCTGTACGCCGACGAGGCGTTCGCGGCCGATCTCGAGAGCTTCGTCGCGCCGCTCGTCGGGCCGGGCCGGGCGAACGCCCTGTCGCAGAAGCTGATCCAACTGACGTCTCCCGGGATTCCAGATCTCTACCAGGGCAGCGAGCTCTGGGATCTCTCGCTGGTCGATCCCGACAACCGCCGACCCGTCGACTGGGATAGGCGAGGCGCCCTGTTGGCTGCGCTCGAGGCCGCACCCTCGCCCGAAGAGATCCTGGCGCGCAGCGACGAGGGGCTTCCGAAGCTCTGGGTGGTGCAGCAGGCGCTCGCGCTCCGGCGCGAGCAGCCGAGGGCCTTCGGGCCGGGCGCGGCGGGCGGCTACCGGCCGCTCGAGGCCAGCGGAACGGCCGCCCCCCACGCGGTGGCCTTCGCGCGCGGCGACGACGTCCGGGTGGTGGCGCCCCGCCTCGTGCTCGGGCTCGCGCGGCTCGGCGGCTGGGGCGAGACCCGACTCGACGTCGGCCCCGGCCGTTGGAGAAACCGGCTCACGGGCGAGACCTTCGAGGGCGGCACCCTTCGGATCGGCGAGTGTCTGGATCGATTCCCGGTGGCGCTCCTCTCTCGGGAGCAGGCGTGAGGCGGTGCCTCTCGTGAGACGCTTCGCCGTCTGGGCACCTGCGGCCGATCGGGTGGAGGTCGAGATCGGGCCCCGGGGCTCGGAGAGCGGCCAGCGCCATGCCCTCGAGCGGTCGGACCTCGGTTGGTGGGAGACCCGGCTTCCGGTCGGCCCGGGGGTCGACTACGGGTTCCGACTCGACGGCGGCGCGCTCCTTCCCGACCCGCGCTCGCCCTGGCAGCCGCACGGCGTCCATGGCCCGAGCCGCACGGTCGACCACGCGAACTTCGTCTGGAGCGATGCGGGCTGGCGCGGCGTCCACCTGCCCTCCTGTGTCCTCTACGAGCTCCACGTCGGCACCTTCACTCCGGAAGGCACCTTCGAGGCCGCGATCGGACGGCTCGATCATCTGGTCGAGCTCGGGATCGACGTGGTCGAGCTGATGCCGGTGAACGCCTTCCCGGGCCAACACGGCTGGGGCTACGACGGCGTGGCCCTCTACGCCCCGCACGCGCCGTACGGCGGCCCCGAGGGCATGAAGCGCTTCGTCGACGCCTGCCATGCGCGCGGACTCGGCGTGGCCCTCGACGTGGTCTACAACCACCTCGGACCGTCCGGGAACTACCTGGGCCAGTACGGGCCCTACTTCACAGACCGGTACGCCACGCCCTGGGGCTCGGCCGTGAACCTCGACGATCGCGACAGCGACGAGGTGCGCGCCTTCTTCATCGACAACGCGCTCGGATGGCTCCGCGACTACCACGTGGACGGACTCCGGATCGACGCGGTCCATGCGATCGTCGACACGTCGGCCCTGCACCTGCTCGAAGAGCTTGGCATGCGCGTCGAAGGGCTCGCCCGCGAGCTCGGCCACCCGCTCTTCTGCATCGCCGAGTCGGACCTGAACGATCCGCGTCTGCTGCATGCCCGCGAGGCGGGCGGCTTCGGCCTCGACGCCCAGTGGAGCGACGACTTCCACCACGCCCTCCATGCGGTGCTGACGGGCGAGCGCGAGGGCTACTACGCCGACTTCGGGGCGCTCTCGCACATCGGGGCGGCGCTCGAACGCGCCTATGTGTACGACGGCCGGCGGAGCGCCTTCCGGAGGCGTCGCCACGGGCGCTCGGCCCACGGGCTCTCGGGCGCCCGCTTCCTCGGGTACCTCCAGAATCACGATCAGGTGGGCAACCGCGCGCGCGGGGATCGCAGCAGCCATCTCGTCTCGACGCGTCGTCTCGAGGTGGGCGCCGCGCTGGTGCTCACCTCGCCCTTCGTCCCGATGCTCTTCCAGGGCGAGGAATGGGGCGCGTCCACGCCCTTCCCCTACTTCTGCGACCACCCGGAGCCCGAGCTCGCCGAGGCCGTCCGCCAGGGACGACGCGCCGAGTTCGCGGCCTTCGGCTGGGCGCCCGACGAGATCCCCGATCCCCAGGCGCCCGCGACCTTCGAAGGCGCCCGGCTCGACTGGAGCGAGCGCGAGGCCGAGCCCCACACCCGGGTCGAGCGCTGGCACCGCACGCTGATCGCGCTCCGCCGCCGGTCGCCCGACCTCCTCGACGGCGACCTCGGGCGCGTGCGGGCCCGCGCCGACGACGCCGAGGGAACCCTCGTCATCGAGCGAGGCGCGTTTGCGATCGCGGTGAATCTGGCCGATGCGCATCGCGAGCTCCCGACCGGCGGGCGGCAGGCCATCGTCCTCTGCAACGACGACGCAGCCTCGCTGCGGGACGATCGCATCGTGCTGGCTCCCGACTCGGTCGCGATCCTCGGCCCCGCCTAGCCTCGGCCCCGCCCGCCCGGCGCCGCCCCACCGCGCCTGGCCCGCGCGCAGCCGGCGCCAAAACCCGCCCGATCCGGCGGATCCGTCCGATCCCCCGGTCGGGCGGCCCGACCGCGCGGGGATCGGTCGAACCGCGGTCGGCGCGCGCCGGGGGACGAGCGGGAGGGCGCCCGCGGACACCGGCGCCGGCACGAAGGCCTTGCCCCCCGCTCGGCGTCGGGTGTATGACTGTCTCCGGCCGGACGGGAGGTCGGGCGGCGTCCCCGCTCGCCACCCCGCACCGAGTCGAGTCCCATCCGCGCCATGCGGGCCGCCCCCTTCGACGCATCGGACGATCCGTCGGCCGCGGGATCGGCGAACCCGAGCCGAGCCATGCCGAGTTACGAGGAAGCCGTCGCGCAGGTGACGGGGCCAGGGAGCCCCTACGAGATCGTCGACGGCGAGGTCTTCGGCCACTCCGTCAAGCTCTTCAAGCACGCGCCGCCGAGCCTTCGCGCGCTCTTCGAGGCCATCCGGGCGCGTGGCGACCAGGACTTCCTGGTGTACGAGGACGAGCACTGGAGCTTCGGACGCGTGATGGAACACGTCGACGCGCTCGGAGCCGCCCTCGTGGAGCGCTACGGCATCGCGCCCGGCGACCGGGTCGCGATCGCGATGCGCAACTACCCCGAGTGGGTGGTCTCGTTCGCCGCGATCACCTCGATCGGCGCCATCTCGGTGTCCTTCAACGCCTGGTGGACCACCGAGGAGATGGACTACGCGCTCGACGATTCGGGCGCGCGTCTCCTGGTGTGCGACAGCGAGCGTCTCGAGCGGGCCGCCCCGAGCCTCGAGTCGCGAGACGTGCGGGCACTCGTGGTGCGCACCGCCAACGACAAGCTGCCCGCCGACGCCGACCGCTGGGAGGACGTCGTCGAGCTCGGACGCAAGCTCCCCGACGTGGCGATCGAGCCCGACATGGACGCCACCATCCTCTACACGTCCGGCACCACCGGCTTCCCGAAGGGCGCCGTCTCGACCCACCGGGCCGTTCTCTCGGCGCTGCTCGCTTTCGGCTGCCGCACCGCGGTCCAGTACCAGGTGGCGCCGAACGATCGGCCGGCCGCCGAGGGGCGCGCCTTCATCCTGGCCGTCCCCCTCTTCCACGTGACCGGCTGCGTGGCCGTGATGCTCTCCTGCTTCGCGGCCGGGATCAAGCTGGTGATGATGTACAAGTGGAGCCCCGAGCGGGCACTCGAGCTGGTGGAGCGCGAGCGCATCACGAACTTCGTCGGCGTGCCGACCATGTCGTGGGACCTCCTCGAATCGCCCGATTTCGCCCGTCGCGACACGTCGAGCCTGCGTTCGGTGGGGGGCGGCGGCGCTCCCGCGCCCCCCGAGCTGGTGGAGCGCGTCGAGAAGGGATTCGCGAAGGGCCGCCCGAGCATCGGGTACGGAATGACCGAGACCAACGCCTTCGGCCCCCAGAACGCGGGGGACGACTACCTGCGCAAGCCGTCGAGCACGGGGCGGATCATTCCCGTCGTCGAGATGCGCACGACCGACGAGGCCGGACACCCGCTTCCGACGGGCGAGGTGGGCGAGCTCTGGTTCCGGGGTCCGAACCTGATCCGCGGCTACTGGAACAAGCCCGAGGCCACCGCCGAGACGCTCGTGGATGGATGGCTCCGCACCGGCGACATCGGCCGCATCGACGAGGAGGGCTTCGTCTACGTGCGCGATCGCGCCAAGGACATGGTTCTCCGTGGCGGCGAGAACGTGTACTGCGCGGAGGTCGAGGCGACCATCTACCGACACCCGGCGGTCTACGAGGCCGCGGTCTTCGGGCTGCCGCACGAGCGTCTCGGGGAAGAGGTGGCGGTCGCGCTGCTCCCCAAGGCCGGCACCTCGATCGACTCGACCGAGCTCCAGGCCTTCCTGAGCGAACATCTGGCGCCCTTCAAGGTGCCGACCCACGTCGAGATCGTCTCGGGGCCTCTGCCGCGCAACGCCGCCGGCAAGTTCCTGAAGCGGGCGATCCGCGACGCGATCGTGGCGCGCCGCACCTGAGACACCCGCACCCCCCGGCCGCCCGTCCCGCGCGGGCCCTTCGGCGCCTTCGGACCCGCGCCGCGTCAGGCCCCGGACGCCTGGGCGGCGGCGGCCGACGCGCTCGGCGCGGTCGAGCGTCCTCCGGGCCACCAGTCCCGCGTGAGCCAGCGCGCGTCGAAGGTGAACCCGTGCATCAGGAGCACGCCGAGCGTCAGGCTCGGGAACTCGCAGGTGGCCAGGATGCCGAGGTGCATGCCCGTGGCACCGAGCCAGGCCAGCGCCCGGGTCGTGCCGACCAGGGCCAGCGGTGCGAACAGGAGCTCGAGCGCCAGGATCCCGTAGGTGAGGAGCTTCGTCAGCGCCGGTACGCCGAGCAGCAGGGAGGTCACGAGGTTGTCGCGCGCATACGGGAAGCTGGCGACGTAGCGCAGGGCCTCGCCCCGCGGCCAGCCGTAGGTGTTGAGCTTGTCGAGCCCGGACAGGCTGTAGCCGATCGCCATGATGATCCAGGCACCGATCCAGAGGATCGGCGGCATCTGCCAGCCCGACGTCCCTGCGGCGCCGGCTCGGGCCTCGGCGCCGCGCTCCGCCGGCGCGGCGGCCGCCCGGGTGCGTGGCACCAGGCTCCAGGCCTCGCCATGCGGCACGAGGGCACAGGCCAACAGCAGCCAGCCGATGGTGAAGGTGCTCGGATCCGAGAAGCGAACGTTCGAATGGAAGATGCAGGCCCACGCGTACCAGACGAGCAGACTGGCCGGCCGACGCCAGATTCCGCAGGCCAGCAGCAGTGACAGCGCCGCCGCGAGCCAGAGGAACCAGGCGGGCGAGGACACCCAGCCCGCATCCAGCACGTTCGGGAAGCCGAGCCCGGTGGCCGCGCTCCGCGGGCCCGCGATCGAAGCCAGGCTGTCGGGGCCGAGGGCCTCGTGCGCATAGGGCGCGCTCGTCGCGAAGAGCACCGCCAGGTAGCCCCCGAGTGCGATGCGGAAGCACGCGAACTGGCGCGGACCACAGCCGCTCATCGGACGCAGGGCACCGGTACTCGGACCTCTGGCTCGCCCGGCACGAGCGCACTCCACGAGTGGACCTCGACCACCCGGATCGGGGCATCGATCCCGAGGGCGGACGCCACGGGCCCGCCATCACAGAAGCCCCTCTGGATCACCCGGTAGGAGTACTCGGGCCCGTTCAGTCGCAGCAGCCAGAGCGGGCCGATCCAGAGCTTCTTGCGCCGGAAGGGCCCCTCGAGCGCTTCGACCACCTGCCGTCCATCGAAGCCGAGTCGCGCTCCGGTCGCCGTCGTCACCTGGATCTCGAAGCGACGCGCGTAGGTCTCCTCGGCGTAGCGGTTGTTGAAGACGAGCGGCAGGGGGGCCGCGACGGGCCAGACCCCGAAGTCGCGCACGCCTACCCAGCCCGTCAACGCGACCGCCACCTGGGCGAGTCCCACGAGCACCAGCAGACCCTGCACCACCGCGGCCGGGACGGCCTGGCGGGCGATGCGAGGGGATGTCTCCGGGGATGCGGGGCTCAGGATCGGGGTTCCGCAGACGGAGGGCCCCACCGGTCCCCCCGAATCGTCTCGTGCGCGTGACGCATCGGCCCTCGCTTCCCGTTCACGACTCGAGCGACAGACCCTATCACTCCGAACGAGGCGCTCCCAACCAGAGCGAGCGCACGACGGGCATGCGACGTGCGCATGACGCGCGCACGACGTGACCGCTCGACGCGAACACGGGCTCGAAACGGGTGCTTGTATTCGACCGTGTATGGGCAGATCATGAAGACCGACACACGATCAGGACACGGAGGTTCGCGATGATCGTTCGCACCGTCGCCGCCTGTGCCTGCTCCCTGCTGCTCACGCTGAGCGCCTGCTCCGGATCCGATTCCACCAGCGGCCCCGCCCCCGCCGAGGTCACGCCCCCCGTCGAAGCGAGCGGCGTGTACGAGGTCACCGGGGTCACCATCGACTCCGAGACGGGGCTGAGCCGACCGATCTACGGACGCATCCAGCTCGTGGAGGCGGGCGGCGACTACACCGCCCACTACGAGCTCTCGACCCTGTTTCCCGGGAGCCAGGCCGCCGCGGCCACCGTGATCGGTACGGGACAGGGACGACTCGAGGGCGGACACCTCGAAGGCACCGCGGACACCCAGCTCGTCGAGGCGAGCGTCCCGGGCGTCGACGTCGGGTTCGCCTACGTGCCTCGGGAGGTCGGCCGCCGCGTGGTATCGATGGCTTCGGGCGACTTCTTCGCCGACGGCACCGTGCGCCTCACGATCGAGAACGAGGCCGCTGCCGGGGCCGAGTATCGGCCCACCCGGACCCTGCTGGTCGGGTATCGGAGCGAGGACAGCCGGCGGGCGGCTAGCGTCGGCGAATCCGATCGATGACGCCCTGGACCTGCCGCCGGCTCTCGGCCACGCGAGTCGAGTCCTGGAAGAGCTCGAAGCTCCGGAGGGCGTTCTCGGGGTCGCCAGCCCGGAGCAGCGCGTAGCCGACGTTCAGATAGAGGTCGGGAACCTGGTGGTCCGTGTCGCGGAGCGCCGCGAGGCCGACCCCGGTGGCAGCGTACGGGTCGCCACGCTGATAGTGGAAGCCCGTGAGACGCACGGCCGTGAGGGGGTACGACGCGCGACCCTGCCAGGCCTCGCGCAGCCCGCGCCGGCGTTCGCTGCGTTCGGCTTCGAGCCACTCGCGGATGCGCTCGCGCTCGAGCCGCGGATAGTCCTTTCCGGGTATCGAGCGGGCGAGGGGCGCCTCGGCCAGATCGGTTCGGAAGCCGGGCCGAAGCAGCAGCGCCCAGGACTCGTCCACGTAGACCGGTCGCCAGTCGCGCTCGTAGGCGAGCGTGAAGATCCAGAGTGGGATCCGGTTGTGGGGCACGACGGCCATGTCGGGCCGAAAACGCGCGAGCGCGGCGTCGATCTCGTCCGGGTTCTTCAGGGCCAGGTAGCGCCGGAAGTGGTTCTCGCCCATCACCTCCATGCGGCCGTCGATGAAGGTCTTGCGCCCGGTCGCGAAGGCCAGGTAGCCGCCGTCGTCCCAGCTGTTCAGGAGACGTCCGTCGATCTCGTGCTCGACGATGAACTCCGAGAGATCCACCGGCAGGATGGCGGCGTTGAACCGACTGCCGAGCCGATGGGGCGACCACTCCCAGGCGAACAGACGCCCCTCGAGCGCGAGCCCGGTGAGCACCAGGGACACCAGCGCGAGCGATGCCCCGATCCGCTTCGCGAGGCGCGTGGCGCCCGGTGGCTTCGTCGTCTCGGCGCCGAGCCGGGCGAGCCAGGCGTCGAGCCCGGCCACGACCACCGGGAAGCTCACCAGGAAGAAGAACCCGACATTGCGGATCGCGGTGACGAAGACGTAGCCGAAGGCCACGATCAGGAGTGCGTCGGCCCAGCGGAGGCTTCTCCAGGCTCCGGCCAGGCCCAGCCCCGCCAGAGCGGCGTAGACAAGCGCGAACGCGTGCGGCTGGAAGAGCACGAGGTGCTCGCCCCGGCGGAAGCCCGACAGATCGAAGAGGTGGCGGTACTCGGCGATCCCGACTTCGGCCGAGGTGAAGAGCGGGCTCCCGATGATCGAGAGCTGCTCGACCGGAAGGAGCAGCCCTTCCAGGAAGAAGGGATTGAGCAGACAAGCCGCGAGCGACGCCGCTCCCACCATCGGAAGCCGCAGGTCGTACCGGCGCACCGGGTCGAGCCAACGGTCGACGACGTGGGCCCCGAGCGCGACGAAGCCCAACACGAACAGGGCATGGGTGTTGATCCAGAGCACGAAGATTCCGGGCAGGATCCACACGCTCCGGCCGGCCACTCCCCGCGCATCGCGCTCGAGCACCCAGAGCACCCCGGAGAGGTAGAGCCACGAGGCGACGTGAGGTCGCACCTCCCAGAGATTCGAGAGGGCGAAGAGCAGGAGCGCCACCCCCGCCGTCAGCGGGATGCGACCGCAGCGCCCGCGCGCACGCTCCACCGCGATCGCGAGCACGGCGAGGGTGCCTGCGAGATGGAGCAGGCGCAGCCCGAAACCGTCCGCGAGAGACCAGACGCCCCAGCAGACGGTCTGATAGAGCCACCAGAGGTTGACGTAGGGTTGGTCGGACCGCGTCCAGGTCAGGACGTCGTGGTACGGGATCGATCCCGCCTCGGCGATGGCGCGGCCGGTCGCGAGGTAGAAGCCGATGTCGGGGCTGAAGATCTCGCGGAACCCGTACACCGCCGAGAAGATGCCGACGGCCCCGAGACCGATCGCGGTCCAGAGCCGATGCACCGGGGCGCCCTCGTCCGGCGCCGACATCGGGGCGGCGGCCGCCGCGCGGTCAGCGCTCGGAGCGGACGGAGGGTCGGGGGACGCCTTGCGGACCCGGGAGCTTCGGCGACGTCTGGCCACGGCGCGCGCATCCTACCCCAGGGGCGGGCCGGCACGCCCGGCGACGCCGCGCGTCTCGAAACGTGGCCGCCCCCCGCGTCGCCGGGGGAGCCGATAGGTGCGACACAGGCGCACCAGATCGAGCAACGACCTCAGGTAGCCGCGCCATCCGACCTTGGAGCCGGGACGATCGCGCCACTCCTCGAGCGGATGCTCGTAGACCAGCCGATCGGGCGACCGGTCGTGATCGAGCGCCATGAACCGGGCCAGGATCTCGACGTCGAAGAGCCATCCGGTCACAAACGGCGACGCGAAGACCGCGTCGAGCGTCGGGGTCAGTCGAAAGAGCTTGGCTCCGCACTGCGTGTCGTAGATCGGGAGGCGGAGGAGGTTCGCCACCACCGTGGCGAACACGCGGCCCGCGTAGTGCCGCCACTCGTTGCGATCGACGACGCGACCCTGGAGCTTCACCCGGGCTCCGAACACCATGTCGATCTCGGGGCGGCGCGAGAGCACCTCGCAGAACGCGGCGAGCTCCGACCACGGCGTGGCGAGATCGGCGTCCCAGAAGCCCACGGCGTCGGGCCGCTCGGCCGGCGACCGGTCGAGTACGAGGCGCATGCCTCGCCGCACCGCCTCCGCCTTGCCCAGGTTCTCGCCGAGGGGCACCACCTGGGTGGAGCCGCGCCGCTCGGCCGCGATCCGCGCCAGCAGCTCGGCTGTCCCGTCGTCGCTCCCGTCGTCGACGAGGACGAGCTCGACGTCGGGCCAGGCCGGCGCGAACGACACGAACTTCTCGAGGTCGATGCGTCGGGTCTCGTTCCAGCACGGTACGATCAGGCTCACCCGGTCCACGCGGGCGAGGTAGCACAGGCACGGCGGCCGGACGGATGCGTGCCCGGACCGCCCCGTGCGCGGCTCGGATCCCGCCGCACCCGGGCCGGACGCGCGTCGGGATGCCTCGCGCCGCCTCGCCTGTCATACTGGCGGCTTGACGTACCGGTCGCTTCGACCCGGCCCGATCGGAATCGCGTTGGGACTCTGCGTCCTCGCCTGCTCGCCTATCGGCGTTGCTCCGCCCTCGGCCGACAGCACGCGCGTCTCCATCCTCGCTGTCGGCGACACGGGCAAGCTCGCCGACACCTTCGACGTGATCGACCAGCAACGCGCCGTCGCGCGACTCATGGAGCGGGAGGACGCCCGCGATCCGATCGATGCGATCGTCCTGCTCGGCGACAACTTCTACCCGCACGGTCTCGAGCGCGAAGGGCTCGTGGACCGCATCCGCCGGAGCGTGGTCGCCCCCTATTGTCGCTTCGTGCGTCTCGACGGGCCGCGCTCGGCCGAGGTCGCCGACGCCTGCGAGCACAGCTCCGATCGGCGCCATCCCGTCCCGATCTACGTGGTGCTCGGGAATCACGACTACGCCAGCGAGGAGAGCCCGCGGCTGCAGCAGGAGCTGGTGCCGCAGTTCGTGTCGAACTGGCACCTACCGCAGGCCGTGGCGGCCGCCTTCGAGCTGCCGGGCGGGATCACGCTGATCCTGAGCGACTCGGATCGGATCGAGCACCGGACCGATCCGGGCCCCCTGTTCGACGCGCTGGGGGGATCGCAGGGGCCGTGGCGAATCGTCGCCTCGCACTTTCCGCTGCTCGAGCGGAGCCTCTACGCCGACACCCTGCGGCGGGCCATCGCGGAGACGGGCCTGACGGTCGACGTGCATCTCGGAGGACACGAGCACAACCTGCAGCTCTATGCGCCGCCGCCCGGCAGCCCGACACTCGGCGTGATTTCGGGTAGCGGAAGCGACGTCCGCCCGAACCGCTACGTGGTGCCGGGTCGCGACCTCTGGTTCGAGCGCGCGGGTCTGGCCCGGATCGACCTGGTGCGCGACGGCGAGACCGAACGTCTCGAGGTGAGCCTCGTGTCGGTTCCCTGGCACGCGTTCCTCACCGGTCGAAGCGAGCGTCTGGCCACGCGCCGGGTCGTCCGACCGACGTCCTACGGAAGCCGGTAGATCTCGGCCCGGCGGCGACCGAGTTCGAAGGCGGGGGCCACGCGCTCCGCCTGCGCGGCAAAGGGATCGGGCGGGGCGCGATCGATCGTGAGCAGGATGCGGCCCGCGCACCCATCGGCCAGCGGGCATGCACCGGGCGTCGTCGTCTCGAAGTCCGTGTCCGCGAGGTGCTCGATCCGGAACCCGCGGAGGTGGAAGCGCAGCGCCGAGTCGCAGGGGCCGACGACGAGCAAGGTCCGCTCCCCGGCACCGAGCGCGTCGAGCGTGCGGACGAGGGCCGGGTAGGCGTAGCGACGGGAGCGGGGACGCTGGTCGAGCTCGGCCCAGGCACCGCGCGCTGCGACGAGCACCAGGGCCGTCCCGAGCAACGCGATCACCGGGCTGCGGCGGAGACCGAGCGCGACGAGCGCTCGCCCGACGAGCATCCCCCCGGCCAGGAGGGCCACCACCCCGAGGGCGTCGGGGCGCCAGCTCGCGGCGTAGACGAGCAGCAGCGGGGGGAGGAGCCAGCTCGCTGCGAGCGTCCGTTGCGCGAGTGCACGCAGCGCACGTGCCGCCCGGGCGCTTCGGAGCGCGCGGGCCCGTCCCCAGGCCAGCAGGAGAGCGAGAGCCGGAAGCGTCGGCAGCAGATAACGGGTCTCCTTGCCTTCGGAGAAGCTCAGGAGCACGATCGTTCCGACACCCCAACCCACCAGCCAGAGCCAGAACCGCCGTTCGCGGGGGGACCATTCCGGCGCCGGCCGGGCCACGCCGGCCCAGACCGGTGCGAGGAGGCTCCATGGCAGCAGGGCGACGACGAGGCCCGGCAGATAGAACCAGAAGGGCTCCGCGTTGGTGCGCCCGGCCGTATGGGTCCGCTCGACCACCTCGGCGTCGAGCACCCCGACGAGCTCGGCCCACTCGAAACGTCCCAGGAGCGCCAGGACCCAGGGCACGGTGCAGAGCAGCGCCCCACCCACGGCGCCCGCCACCGCCGGGACGACCCGTTCGCGCGGACCGAGACCGAGCCGGACCGCGTCCGCGGCGACGAGCACGACCAGCGGGACCGGACCCTTGATCAGCACGGCGGCGCCGAGCGCGACGCCCGAGAGCCCGATCCACCGCGAGCGCACGGACCCCCCCGACGCCTCGAGCGCGCCCCAGAGTGCGAGCATCGCCGCGGTGGTCGCCGCCATCAGGGGCGCCTCGAGCTCCGCGCGGATGCCCTTCTCGAAACAGAGCGCCGAGCCGCCCAACACCGCGGCCGCCATGAAGGCGGTACGCGCCCCGAGCACACGGCGCGCAACCATGTGGAGCAGGAAGACCGTGGCCGCCACCGAGAGCACCGAGAGCAGGCGGCCCGTCGTCGCGGTCAGCTCCGATCCGGGCCAGGCGAGGAGCGCGAGCAGCCAGTACTGGAGAGGGGGCTTGGCGAGATAGGGCTCGCCCGCATGGGTCGGGACCACCCAATCGCCGCGCGCCAACATCTCGGACGCCGCAAGGAGGCGGTGCGCCTCGAGACTCGACGCCACCGGATCCGTCGAGAGCCAGGGGAGGTAGAGCGCCGCCAGCAGGACCCCGAGCGCGGGACGCGGATGCGCATCGCACCACCAGCGCGCCGTGCGCTCGAAGCGCTCCTGCGCGCGCGCCTGCTCCGACTCCATGGCCTCGGACACGCTACCGAATTGACCCTGTCCGGGGCCCCCGGTAGTCTGGCTCGAGGTGGGGGGAGCCGCGATCGCAGGGTCCCGCCCGATCACGAACCCTCGTGAACCCCGTCAGGTCCGGAAGGAAGCAGCGGTAGCGGGTGTTTGGTTGCGGGTGGGGGTGCCCTGCGATCCCGGATCCCTTCGGCCGGACCGAGCGCGATCCCGTCGGACGGGTCGAGATCCGACCGCGTGCCACCCGCACGCGACGGCCGGGTCCGAATCGGGGCAACACAGCCACGCATCCAGGGCCGGGCTCGAGCCCCGCTCGATGAGCAACCGACGTGAGCTACCAGGTTCTCGCACGCAAGTGGCGTCCCCAGAACTTCGACGATGTCGTCGGGCAGGAGCACGTCACGGTCGCGCTCCGCAACGCCATCCGGCAGGACCGCGTCCCCCACGCCATCCTCCTCACCGGACCACGCGGGGTGGGCAAGACCACCCTGGCGCGGCTGCTGGCCCGCTGCCTCAACTGCGACAAGGGTCCGACCGACGCGCCCTGCGGGAGCTGTCACGCC
>CAYYUT010000035.1:0-13550 GCA_964474935.1 uncultured Spirochaetales bacterium | reverse complement strand
AGCTGGGCCTGGGTGGAGGTCGCGATCCCCGGGCACGGCTGGCTGGGCTTCGACGCCACCCACGGAGCCCCGGTGGGAGAACGTCACGTGAAGGTCGGCCACGGCCGAGACTACGACGACGTCGCGCCGCTCCGCGGCGTGTACCAGGGCCCCTTCCACCACGGTCTCGACGTGAGCGTCCGCATGCGGGAGATCCTCGACGTCTGAGGGCTGCTGACGGCCCGACGCTCAAGCCGACCCGCGAAGTCACCGATCCGATCCCCGACGACGGGATCGGAGGCGGCGTGCAGGGCGGCGCGGTATCGGTGGCTCAGTGGCTCTGGATCAGCGGGCTCGCAGGCTTCCTCCTCGTGCCGATGGCGGGCCTCTTCCTGGTGACGCTCGCCTATCTGCGCGGGACCGGTGTCGTGCTGTCGCTGCGCTGGATCTTTTTCGTCGGCATGGGCACCCAGGTGCCGATCGCCATCGGGGTGGCGACGCTCGGACCGCTCTTCGCCCTCGCGACGGGTTTCCAGTTCGCCGTGCTCGGCGGCCTGCTCCAGCGCGAGCTGCGCCTCTCGGCCTGCTTCCTCGAGCTCACACCCTTCCGCCAGCTGCTGCGCATCGCCCTCGATCGGTTGGGCATCGAGGCGCGCTGCTATCCGGAGCGCATCGTCCTGCCCGGGCGGGGCGTCGAGCTCGCCGTCCGACAGCGGATCTTCGGGGCCGAAGCGCGACCCGAGGGACGTCGTGATCCCCAGCTGCTCGCCGCGATCCGGCGCGAGATCAACGCCGAGCTGCTCGCTCGCCGCCTCCCGCTCTGCGAGAACGCGCCCACCATCTGCGCCGCCAGCGGGCTGATCCCACTGGTGTGGGCCACCTCGTTCGCCTGGGTCGCCGCCGCCCTGGCCCGCTAGGGACGGAGCTCGGCGGCCTGCACCGCGCCCGTCGCCACCTATTCGGGGTCGTTCAGCCAGGCGAGCAGGCGGTCCGCTCCAGGAGCGGCGAGGCCCGGGGCGTTCAATCCTGGCGATCGGTGATGCGTCCGTGGACCGCCGAGAGGGCCACGACCCGGGGTGACGCCAGATAGTGTCGCGAGCTCGGCTCGCCGCTCCGTCCCCGGTAGTTGCGATTGGTGGCATAGATGCCCGCCTCGTCGCTCGCCAGAGTGCCGCGGCCAGCGTTGATGCAGGCGCCGCAGCCCGACTTGAGCACCTGGGCGCCGGCCTCCTCGAGGGTCGCGAGATAGCCGAGGCGCTCGGCCTCGCTGCGCACGCGCTGCGAGGCGGGCACCACGAACATCGCGACGCCGGGAGCGATCCGCCGCCCCGCGAGAGCCGCGGCCGCCTCGGCCAGATCGTGCAGCTTGCCCCCGGTGCAGGAACCGACGAAGGCGCGCGTGATCGCGACCTCGCCGAGCTCGCGAACGGCTACCACGTGGTCGGGCCGCGGAGGTTGCGCCACCTGGGGGAGGAGGTCGGACAAGTCGAAACGATGCTCCGTCTCGAACTCGGCGTCCGGATCGCCCGCCAGCGACTCGAAGGGTTCCTCCGCGTGATCGGCGACCCACGCTCGCGTTCGATCGTCTGGCTCGATCAGACCACAGATCGCGCCGCACTCGATCGCCATGTTGGCGAGCGTCATCCGTTCTTCCATCGGTAGAGCATCGATCACCGATCCTGCGAACTGCATCACGCGACCGGCTGCACCGTCACAGCCGATCCGTCCGAGCAGGAAGAGCATCACGTCCTTGGCGCTGGTTCCCGGCGGCAGGCTGCCCTCGAGCACGAAGCGGATCGTCCGGGGCACGCGGATCCAGACGTCGCCGGTCGCGAAGAGATTGGCCATATCGGTGGTGCCGACCCCCATCGCGAAGCTTCCGAACGCCCCATAGGTGCACGTGTGCGAGTCGGTACCGGCGATCAGCATTCCCGGGCGTACCCAGCCCTCCTCGGGCAGCAGCAGATGGCAGATACCGGCAGCGTCTCCCGGCGCCACCACGTCGTAGAGACGGCAGCCCTGGGCCCGGGCGAACGCACGCATCTCGTCGTGCAAGGCCGTGGCGCCGGGATCGGGGCGCACGTCGTTCACCTGAATGAAGTGATCGGCCACCAGCACGATCCGGTCGGGGTCGAAGACGCGGGCCGCCGGGCCGAACTCGCGGTGGAAGAGGCGTGCGGTCGGACCAGCCACCGCATCGTGCGACATCGCCAGGTCGACGCGTGCGAAGACGGTCTCGCCGGGTATCACGAAGGCGTTGCCCGAGGCCCGGGCGATCAGCTTCTCGGCGAGCGTCATCGGCCGCGGCGCCGTGGCGCTCGGCGGCACCTCCTGGCGCCCCGCGCTACGCTCGCGATTGATATGCGACTGGCCCCCGCTCGCGACGATGCGCGACACGTCCGGGTCGTTGCGCCGACCGCCGGCGATCTCGAGGCGGAGTCCGATGTTGACGGCGTTTCGGAAGAAGATCTCGGCGAACGACTCGGCCCGAACCTTGCGGATCCCGGCGGCCTGGAGCGCGATCGGTGCGTGCTCGCGGCTCGAGCCGCAGCCGAAGTTCCGACCCGCAACGATGCGATCGTAGTCGCTCGCGAGTCGTCCCTCTCCCACCACGTGCTCCAACGCGTAGCGGGCTAGATGCTCGGGGTCGGCGCGGGTGCAGCGCCGGGCCGGAATCAGATCGTCCGTGTTGACGTCGTCGCCCAGACGGAGGGTGCGCGCCCGGTCCGGCGCCGTCACGACCGCTCTGCCTCGAACGCATCGACGATGCGATCCACCAGCCCGCGGGTGTCGAGCACCTGCTCGCCGTCGCGGCCCGTCGCGAGGTCAGGCGTCCGGCAGCCCGCCTCCAAGACCCGACGGCAGGCCGATGCCAGGCGGTGGGCATAGGCCCGCTCGCCCCACTGCTCGAGCATCATGCCGAGCGACGAGATGGCGCCGAGCGGATTCGCGATGCCCCGGCCCGCGATCTCGGGCGCCGTTCCGTGGATCGGTTCGTAGAGACCGAGCCCGTCGGCGTTCAGGCTGGCCGAGGGGAGTAGACCCAGCGAGCCGACCAGCGCCCCGCCGAGACTCGACAGCCAGTCTCCGATGAGGTTGCCGGCGAGGATCACGTCGAAGCGGGTGGGCTCGTGCACGAGCTGCATGCCGAGATTGTCGACGAGCAGGGTCTCGATCTCGACGGTCGGGAAGTCGCGCGCCTCCTTCCGGGTGATCTCGCACCAGGGAATGTGGGGCAGCGCATTCTCCTTGTGCGCCACCGCGAGCCGGCGGCGTCGGCCGTCGGCCCGGGCCAGCGCCACCCGGGCGATGCGACGGAGCTGGGCGTCGGAATAGCGCATGGTGTGGAAGCCGAACTCCCCGTCGGCGTCGCTTCCCCGGCCCGCTTCGCCGAAGTGGATGCCGCTCGTGAGCTCGCGCACGAACAGGATGTCGAGCCCGCGAAGCCTCTCGGGCCGGAGGCTCGACGCGTCGAGGAGACAGTCGATCGCCTGGACGGGGCGCAGGTTGGCGAAGAAATCGAATCGGGAGCGGAGCTCGAGGAGCCCTCCCTGTTCGACCGCCCCGAGCAGGATCCCGTCGCTGGCGGCGCATCGGGCGGCCGTCGATTCGGGGAGGTGGCTTCCGTGACGCTCCAGGGCCGGGATTCCGAAGTCGGCGACCTCCACCTCGACGGCGACGCCGGCCCCGGGGGCGGTACGCGCCAGCAGGTCGAGAGCCGCGTCGACCACTTCCGGACCCACACCCTCGCCGGGCAGGGCCACGAGGCGTCGCGTCGCGGGCATGGGCTCAATCGTCCGCAAGCGCGCCGGCTTCGATCAGGGCCGCGACCTCGTCGCTCGAGAAGCTGCGCCCTTCTTCCCGGACCCGACGCGAGAGAGCCGTCGCCAGCCGAGCGTACTCGCGACGCGAGCGCGGCTTGCCGAGGATCCGCTCGCACAGATACTGGAAGTTGCTTGCGCCACTGGTCTTTCCGAACCAGATCTCGGGCTCGAGATGATCGAAGGCGTTGTAGCTGCGGGGATCCCGCAGGAGCCCGTGCACGTGCATCCCCGACTCGTGCCACTGAGCGCGCGGCGAGTAGGGCGCCGCCGGCGCGGCGCCGATCTCGTCGAGAAAGGCGCATACGGCGTCTACCGCGCGGGGATCGATGCCCTCCACCTCGATCCCGTGTCGCGCCCGGAGGGCACCGAGCACCTGGTCGAGCGCAGCGTTCCCGGCGCGCTCTCCGATACCCCGGAAAGTTCCCGATACCTGGCGCGCTCCGGCGAGCACCGCCTCGAGGGTGTTCTCGACTGCGAGGCCGAAGTCGTTGTGGAAGTGGATGCCCAGATTCGGCTGACCCGTGCGATCGAGGAGATCCGCAACCCAGCGACCCGTCACGTCGGGCCGGAGCACCCCGACCGTGTCGCACAGCATGAAGTGGCCGACCCGGGGCGCGATCTCGCCGATGTACCGGGCGAGGAAGTCGAGATCGGCGCGACTCGCATCCTCGGCGGCGAAATCGATCTGGAGCCCGGGATCGGTGCGCTCGGCATGGCCGAGGACCTCGTCGATGCGTGCGAGAGCTCGTTCGCGGACGTCAGCGATCAGCGGTCGGACGTCGGCATCGTCGACCGTGCGGCCCCGCAAGGCAGGCTGGGCATCGATCTCCGAATCCCGCAGGAACATGAGCCGATCGGAGACCGCGTAGAAGAGGATCAGGCGCCGGAAGCCGCAGCGTACCGCCTGATCGACGAAGGCGGGGGCGAGAGGCGTCGCGGCGGTGAGGCGGTCGCCGAGGCCGTCCGCGAGCAGCCTCCGTCCGAGTCCTTCCTCCGCTTCGTCCATGGCAGGCATCAGGTCGATCTGGTGGACGCCGGTGGCCGCGATCCGTTTGGCGAGATCGTACTTCGCGGCCGGCGGCAGGAAGAGCGCAGCCTGCTGCTCCCCGTCCCGAAGCGTCTCGTCGAAGATCTGGAGGGCAAGAGACTTCATCGGGATAGGCGCACTCGGGTCCGGCTCGGTTCGATGACTGATAGTATACACGAGTGGTTCCAGCCCCATTCCGGAGGATCCGTGACGATCCACGTCACCCGAAGCCTCGCGCCCTCGCCCGAGCAGTTGCTCGATCGGCTCAAGCCCGCCCTCGATGCGGCGCGCTTCACCAACGGGGGGCCGCTGGTGCGCGAGCTCGAGGAGGCCGTGCGAAGCCATCTCGGGCTGGCGAACGGCGTCGCCGTGGCCAACGGCACGCTAGCGCTCCAAGCTGCCTTCGCGGGCCTCGGGCTGCGCGGTGAAGTGGTGACCACGCCCTTCTCCTTCGTCGCCACCTGCTCGAGCCTCGTTTGGATGGGCCTCGAGCCGGTTTTCGCGGACCTCGCGCCCGGGAGCTTCCAGCTCGATCCCGACCGCTGTGCCGACCGCATTGGACCGCGCACGAGCGCGATACTCGCCACCCACGTCTATGGACTTCCGTGCGACCTGGACGGCCTGGCCGCCGTGGCCGAGCGTCACGGGATCCCGTTGGTCTACGACGCTTCACATACCTTCGGGTGTCGCTACCGGGGCCGCGCGCTGGCCGCCCAGGGCGACGTGTCGACGCTGAGCTTTCATGCCACGAAGGTGTTCCACACGGGGGAAGGAGGATTCGTGGCGACCGGCGACGCCGAGCTCGCGCACCGAATCGCCACCCAACGCAATTTCGGCTTCGACGGACTCCGCTCGTTCGAGCGCTGCGGCATCAACGCCAAGCTCTCCGAGCTGCACGCCGCGCTGGGGCTCTGCATCCTGCCGCGGGTCGACGATGCCATCGCCGTCCGGCGCCTGCGCTTCGAACAGTACCTCGAGCGCCTCGCGCCCGTCGCCGACCAGCTGCGCCTGCCCGAGCTCCCGCCCGAGCTCGACTACAACTACGGATACTTTCCGGTCGTCTTCGCGAGCGAAGCCCGGCTCCTCGGGGCCTGGCGCGCGCTGGTCGAGAGGGACGTATTCGCGCGACGCTACTTCCACCCGAGCCTCGCCCGGCTGCCCTACGTCGCACGCCAGGAGACACCGATCGCCGACGAGCTCGCGCCGCGGGTGCTCTGCTTGCCGCTCCATCACGAGCTCGAGCCGTCCGACGTCGACCGGATCGGCGAGATCGTCACCCACAGCCTCAACTGAGGGCGGGCGCCGATCCGATGGGTCGTGCCGGGACGCCGACCCAGGTGCGGTCGGGCTCCGGGCAGTCCTTCACGACGCACGCTCCGGCACCCGTGATCGTGCCCCGTGCCAGTGACACTCCCGGACGAACGATGGTGCCGGCGCCGAGCAGACAGTCCTCTCCGAGCGTCACGTCGCCGGATACCTTGCAGCCCGGGAAACAGGTCGTGTAGTCGCCGACCACGTCGTGATGGCCGATCGTGGTATCGAGGACGCATACGTAGTTGCCGAGGGTGACGTTCGTCGTCAGCTGCGAGTGCGCCACGATCTGGCCGCCTCGCCCGAGCCGGCAGTCGCCACGCACGAGCGTGCGGGGATGGATCAGGGTGGCGGCCGGGACGAGACCACTTGCGAGGGCGCGGCTCACGAGAAGTCGCTTGATGCGTGGCTCGGCGACCCCCACGATGAACTCACGGAAGGCCACAGCCCCGTTCTCCCGTACAGACGAGAAGCTCCAGTCCTTCACGACCGGCACCACCTCGTCCGCGATGCGAACCTCGGTCGCGTCGCCTACGTCGTCCACGAACACGATCCGGAGCTCCGGATCGACGTCCCGCGCGAACCACCACGTCTCGCGCGCGGAGCCCCCGGCGCCGAGGATCACCAGGCTGTTGTGGGCCGCCATCGGTTCTCAGTCCCTGCGGCGAACGCTACGCACGATGTACACGGGATTCCCGCGCAGGCGCACGTAGCTGCGGATCACGTACTCGCCGAGGAGCGACAGGATCCCGAGCGTCAGCATCAGTCCGAAGGCCACCGCATTGAGCACCAGACCGTTGCTCACCTGGGTGAGGACCGGGCTCGGAAACACCAGGCTGGCCAGGACCCGCAGGACCAGCAACAGGCTCACGGCCAGACACACCACGCTCAGGAGCTGGAAGGGCCGCTCCGAGAGGTCGACCAGGTTGCGGGCGCTGAAGGCGAAGAGCTTCGACCAGGTCCAGCCCGAGCGGCCGTGCGGCCGCGGGTGGTGTGCCACCGGCACCTCGGTGACGCGGCCCGCCGCGGCCAGCAACGATGGTGCATGCAGCGGCTTGAAGGGTCCCGAGTCGAACGCGCGCACGATGCGTCCGTCCACGATCTTGTAGGTACAGCCGAGGTCGCGCACGGGGGTCTGCGAGACGCTTCGGACGATTGCATTGACGAGGCGGGACGCGAGACGCCGGAGCAGCGGGTCCCGACGCGACGCGCGCCGGCCGTTCACCACGTCGACCCCCTTGTCGCTCTCCGAGACGAGCCGTGGCAGGTCTTCGGGATCGAGCTGTAGGTCACTGTCCATGAAGATGAACTTCTCGCCGCGCGCTTCGGCACAGCCCGCCGTCACCGCCGCCGCCTGACCCGAGTTGCGCATCAGGTCGACCACTGCCACCACCTGGTCGTCCCGCTCGAGAATCGCATGGAGATGGGCGAGCGTGGCGTCCGCACTGCCGTCGTTCACCAGCACGATCTCGTACGAGCGCCCGAGCTGCTGAAGCGACCGGGACAGGCGCTCGTGGAACTCGTCGATGCTCGCCTCCTCGAAGTAGCAGGTGACGACAGCGCTGAACTCGGGCGCATGGCGGCGCGGATCGGAGTCGGCCATGGGCCGAGACTATCATGGGCACGCCCGCGGGTGGCAGCGGCGTGGCAGCCCGACAGGTCGAACTCGTCGGCGGCGTCCGAGGGGGGGGCCGTGCGAGGACGCTAGAGGAGCTCGGGATCGAGCTGCAGGGCCTTCGGCTCGAGATACTCCTCGAGGCCGTAGCGTCCGAGCTCCCGGCCGTTGCCCGACTGCTTGCAACCGCCGAAGGGGGCGAGCGGGTTGAAGGGGCCTCCGTTGATGTCGAGCTGCGCGGTGCGCACGCGCCGCGCCACCCGTTTGGCCCGCTCGAGATCGCGCGACCAGACGGCGCCGCCGAGTCCGTAGATGGTGTCGTTCGCGATCCGCACGGCGTCGTCCTCGTCCTCGTAGGGAAGGATCGTGAGCACGGGGCCGAAGATCTCCTCCTGCGCGATGGTCTGGTCGCTCCTCACGTTCGCGAAGATCGTGGGCTGCACGAAGAAACCCGTCGGTCGCTCGTCGGGCTGCTCGGGGCCCCCCGCCACGAGGGTGGCCCCTTCCTCGATGCCCTTCCGGATGTAGTCGCGCACCCGGTCGCGCTGGCCTTCCGAGACGAGCGGGCCGAGCCGCGCGGTCCCGGCATCCGGATCGCCGATGGTGAAGTTCGCGAGCTCCGAGGTGGCGATGGCCACGGCTTCGTCGTGGCGGTCGCGGGGCACCAGCATGCGGGTCCACGAGGCGCAGGTCTGTCCGCAGTTGATGTAGGCGTGCCCCACGCCGGCCCGGACGGCCGTCTCGAAATCGGCGTCGTCGAGAACGAGGTTGGCGCTCTTGCCCCCGAGCTCGAGCGACACCCGCTTCACCGAGCGAGCCGCGAGCTCGGCCACCCGCCGGCCCGCCCGGGTCGAGCCCGTGAACGAGACCATGTCGACCTCCGGGTGGACCACCATGGCCTCGCCCGCGACCGGACCGGCGCCGGTGAGGAAGTTGAAGACGCCGGGCGGCAGGCCCGACGCCGCGACGATCTCGGCGAACATGAAGCACGAGAGGGGGACGACCTCGCTCGGCTTGAGCACCACGCTGCAGCCGGCGGCGAGCGCCGGACCGAGCTTGGCGACGATCTGGTGCAGGGGATAGTTCCAGGGGGTGATGGCCGCGACGACACCCGCCGGCTCCTTCAGGACCAACGAGTTCCCGATCTTCTCCTCGAACGCGTACTCGAGGAGCAGGTCGGCATAGAACTGCAGCGTCGAGGCGGGGAAGTCGACCATGTACTGCTCGGTCATCGGTCGCGGCGCGCCGAGCTCGGCGATGATCACGTTGGCGAGCTCGCTCTTGCGGGCGCGTACCCCGTCGGCGATGGCGCGCAGCGCTTCCGAGCGTTGCTTCGGCGGGGTCTCGGCCCAGCCCTGGTAGGCGGCCCGCGCCGCGTGGACCGCGCGATCGACGTCGGTGGGGCTCGCATCCGGAACCCGCCCGATCACCTGCTCGGTGGTCGGGTCGACCACGTCGAAGGTGCCGGTGCCGTCCGGGGCGACCCACTCCCCACCGATCAGCAGCTTGTCGTAGACGATCATGCCGTGCTCCTGTCTCCCGTCGCCGTCCCGGCGCCCGACGCGTCGCCCACCGGCTCGTCGACGGGCCCGCCGAAGGGGGTGTAGGGATCGCCCGGGATCTCGATCAGCTCGATCAGCGTACCATCGGGATCGCACACGAAGACCAGTTTCGAGCCATACGCCGGGTGGTCGGTGCGGGTGTCGTCGAGCACCCGGACGCCCGCCTCCCGGAAGCGGGCGAGAGTCGCGTCGAGGTCGTCGACGCGGAGCATCAACGCCGCGAAGCCGCATTCGTTCATGGCGCGGGGCTCGCCGCTGCCCTGCGCCGGCGGCGACCGGTAGGCGAACAGGGCCAGCCGCACCCCGTCGCGTTCCAGGAACACCGTGCGCTGGCGAACGCCAGCGAGGCGCAGCAGACGGTCGGCCTCCTCGCCCTCGACGTCCACCTGGCTGAGGGCCCGGAAGCCGCAGAGGTCGCGATAGAACCGCATCGATCGGGCGAGATCCGAGACACAGATTCCGAGGTGTCCGACGCGCAGGATGGCCATGCTCCTCCTCGACTAGCCCGTCCGGCCGAGCTGCTCGGCGAGCTCGGGCTTGACGATCTTTCCCATCGCGTTCCGAGGGAAGGACTCCACGAAGTGGAATTCGGCGGGCACCTTGTAGCGCGCCAGCTCGGTCCGGCAGCGCTCGCGCAGGGCCTCGACCGAGGGCCGACGACCGGCGCCCGGTTGTACGACGGCCACGACCCGCTCGCCGAGACGTTCGTCGGGCAGACCCAGCACGGCGCAGGCCTCGACCCCGGGCTCCGCCGCGATCACGCGCTCGACCTCGGCCGGATAGACGTTGGCCCCGCCGCGCAGGATCAGCTCCTTGGCGCGCCCACGAATCAGGAGGGTCCCGTCGGGCTCGAGCAATCCGAGGTCGCCGGTGTGGAGCACGTCCCCGGCGAGCGCCTCGCGGGTGGCGTCGGACCGGTTCCAGTAGCCGAGCATCGGGGTGTACACCTCGGCGAAGGGACCCTCGCGCGCGGCCCCCACACAGATCTCGCCGACCTCTCCGGCCGGGGGCGGCCGGTTCGAGGCGTCCCGGATCTCGATCCGGATCTGGGGCTCGGCCCGGCCGCACAGACCGGGCCGGGGCGGAGCGTCGGGGTGCGAGCGGGTGACGGCGGTCGGCGCCTCGGTCATGCCGTACCCGATCCCGACACCACAGCCGAAGCGTTCGCGGTAGAGACGCCGGACGTCCTCCGGACAGTCGGCCCCGCCCACCTCGGGCGCGCGCAGGCTGGCGAGGTCCTCGCGCTTCACCTCGGGGTGCGTCAGCAGGTCGTGGAAGATGGTCGGCACCCCGGCGAAGTGCCCGACCCGCTCGTCCCGGATCCAGCCAGCGAGACCCACGGGGTCGATCCGATCGATCGCCACGCAGGCACTGCCATGCTGCCAGGCCACGAGCGGACCCAGCACCATCAGGTTGAGGATCGTGAGCGGAAGCACCACGCCGTGGCGCACCTCGCTCGGGTGCGTGCCCTTCCAGCGCGCGACGGCGCCCGGAAGCACGAGGTTGTGCTGGCTGTGGACGGCTCCTTTCGGGAAGCCGGTGGTCCCGCTCGTGTAGGCGATCGCGGCCGGGCCGAAGGGATCGACCGCGCGGCGCGTTGGCGGGTCATGGGCGTCGGCGAGGGCGCGCGCCCAGTCGGAGGTCGGGTCGCCCGGGGCGGCCGAGAGCGTGCGCTCGAGATCGTGCGGGGCCTCGGGCCCCGCGAGCTCGTCGGCCAGCGCGTCGAGCGTGGCGCGCGGCGCCAGCAGGATGCGGACCCCCGAGTCGGCGAGCTGGTGGCGCATCTCGGGGGGCGCCAGGCTGCGATGGATCCCGACCCAGACGGCCCCGAGGCGCTGTGTGGCGACGAAGGCCACCACCAGCGCCGCGCTGTTCGGAAGCGAGGCCGCGATGCGGGTCCCCGGCCCGGCGCCATGGCGCGCGAGCGCCTGCGCCGCGCGGTCGACCGCCGCGTCGAGCTCGCGAAAGCTGTAGCGGGCGTCGCTTCCGACGAGGGCCTCGGCATCAGGGGTCGTCGCGAGGGGGCCGTCTAGGATCGCGGCGACGCTCTGGGGGCCGTCCCCGGGAATCGCCGGTCGCCGGGTGGGCGGAATCAAACCGTGCGCCGCGGGATCGATCATCGCATTCCGTCCCACTCAGGGACGCATGTCCCAGCCGCCGCTCACGTTCAGCGCCTCACCGGTGATGCAGCCCGAGCGCGCATCGGAGGCGAGGAACAGGATCGCCTCGACCACGTCGTCGCTGGTTCCGTAGCGGCGCAGGGGGGTCGCATCCTTGAACGGTTGGAACTGGGCGTCGTACTTGGCCACGAATGTCGACCAGATCAGGCCAGGGGCCACCAGATTGCAGCGGACACCGTGGGGACCGACCTCGTGCGCGATGTTCCGGGTGAGCGAGAGCAAAGCGGCTTTCGCCGCGGCGTAGGCCGGTTCGCCGCGCGCCTCGTTGGGGTTCCCGATCCAGGCCGCGACCGAGCCGATGTGGACGATGTTGCCACGACGACGCTCGACCATCGTCGGCAGCACCTTGCGCGACAGATAAAAGTTGGCCGTCAGGGCCACGTCGAGGGTGCGGTCCCAGTCGGCCGGGTCGTAGTCGAGCATGTGCCCGAGCTTGTTCTCGGCTGCGTTGCACACGAGCACGTCCACCGGGCCGAGATCGCGCTCGGTCTGCGTGAGCATGGCATCGACGGCCGGCCGGTCGGCGATGTCGAGTGGGCATGCCAGCACCTTGGCGCCGGTCTCGCTCCGGATCCGCTCGGCGGCCTCGCGATTGCGGCGCTCGTGGATGTCGCAGATGACGACGTGCGCACCTTCGCGGGCGAAGCGCAACGCGGTGGGCGCCCCGATGCAGGCTCCGCCCCCGCCCGTCACCAGGACCACCCGGCCCTCGAACTCGCGCGCGGTGGATCGGGACGACAGCGGCTAGGCCTCCCCCACGAGGCCGCGGGCGTTCTCGCGCAGGATCCGTCGGAGGTCCTCGGGCGCGAACCTGCCCTGGATGTCGCGGAGCCATTCGTCGGGGTGCGGAACGCACTCGGGGTGCGGGAAATCCGATCCGAACACGACGTGATCGGTTCCGATCAGCTCGGCCAGCGCCACGTGATCCTCTTCGTGGTAGGGGTTCACGTAGACGTGCCGCTTGAAGATCTCGCTCGGCCGCCCGCGCACGCGCCCCCCGAGCCACGGCCCGTTGCGCCCCATCCCCTTCATCTTGTCCATCACCTTCAGCAGGTAGGGCACCCAGAGCGAGCCGTTCTCGACCGACATCACCCGGAGGTTCGGGAACCGTCCGAACAGATTGTGGAGGATCAGGGCCGAGAGGGTGTCCATGATCGGCCGATCGCCATAGAAGTTGGTCCACTGGAAGGCCGACTGGCTGTGCGAGGACGGATTCGGCGACTCGCCCCAGTGTACCGACATCATCTCGTTGTAGCCCGATTCGCCGACGTGGAAGGCCACCGTCAGACCCGCCTCGTCGGCCCGCGCCCAGAAGGCGTCGTAGCGGGGATCGGCGGGGGAGTGTCCGGCCACCGGACCGATCCGCAGGTTGACGACGCGGGCGCCGCGCGCGAGCGCCCACTCGAGATCGCGCACCGCCTCCTCGGGGTCGAGGAGCGAGAGGATGGGCGGTGCGAAGATCCGACCCTCGAAGGCGAAGCCCCAGGTCTCGTCGAGCCAGCGATTGAAGGCGCGCAGGTTCGCGTAGGTCTGCTCGGAGTCGTCCTTCATGAAGTGCTCGACACAGACTCCGAGCGTCGGGAAGAGCAGCGCCGATTCCACCCCCTGCGCGTCCATCAGCGCGATGCGGGCGTCGCGTTCGACGAAGGCCGGGTCGACGGGGATCTGGACCGGATCGGCGTCGGCCGGCGCCTCGTGGGTGAGGGTGCGGAGGAACTCGCGCAGGGAGCCCGGACGCAGGGTCGTGTCGAAGTTGAGCTCCATGTCGTCGAGGAAGGTGAAGGGGCGCTCGCCGATCCAGATGCGCTCGCGTCCGTCGTCCGCGCGGACCACGCGCACGGCCTTGTCCCGATGCGCGGGCTCCATGTACCGCGTGAACGCATCGCGGGGCTCGTAGTAGTGGTTGTCGGCGTCGAAGATCCGGTAGCCGAGCCCGGCCATGGTCTCGCCTCCCGGGCCCGCGCCGGCTGCTCACCGGACGCCGGGCCCACGGCTGGGCCGCTGCGCGTGGGTTGGGCGCCGGCGGTCCCTCGCGGCGCCTCTGGGGCGCAG
>CAYYUT010000034.1:0-13849 GCA_964474935.1 uncultured Spirochaetales bacterium | reverse complement strand
GACCGCGGTCTCCGAAACCGCGGTCTCGGCCGGACCGGGCGATTGAGCCGCCTCGCCACCTCGCGCCTCCTCTACGACTTCTTCGAGGGACATCCGCTCTTCTGGGCGGGTGTGCTCGCGGTGAGCCTCGCCCTCGCCATGGCGCTCTCGGCCACCGTCGGCGCCGTTCGCGTCCCGCTGGTCGACCTGCCCTCGGCGGTCTGGGACACGAGCCATCCGATGAATCCGGTGGTGTCCCAGGTGCGGATCCCGCGCGTGCTCTGCGCCGCCCTGGTGGGCGCGGCCCTGGCCGTGGCGGGCGCGCTCTTCCAGACCGTCGTGCGCAACCCGCTCGCCGATCCGAACCTGATCGGAGTGAACGCGGGCGCCGGTCTGGCCGCGATCCTCACCCTGATCCTCGCGCCCGAAGCGGGCTACGCGCTCCCCTTCCTGGCCTTCTTCGGAGCCGTCTGCGCTCTCACGCTCACGCTCGGCGCCTCGTGGATCGGGGCCAACACGGCCAGCTCGCTGCGCATCATCCTGAGCGGAGTCGCGGTCCAGGCCGTGCTCGCCGCCGGGATCGCGCTCCTCGTCTTCTTCTTCGCCGATCGCGCCCCCGCCTTCGTGGGCTTCATCGTGGGCTCGCTCAACAGCGCGGGTTGGCGCGACGTCACCATCAGCGCGATCCCCACCCTGGTGGGGACCGTGCTCGCACTCGGCGCCACGCGTTGGCTGAACCTGCTGCTCCTCGACGACGACTCGGCGGCGGGCGTGGGTCTCGGTGTCACCCAGGCCCGCATCCTCGCCTGCGGGGTGGGCGCGCTGCTGGCGGCCGGTGCCGTGAGCATCGCCGGCCTGGTCGGCTTCGTCGGACTCGTCGTACCGAACGCGGTGCGGGTCGTGTCGGGTCCGCACCACGCCCGCCTGATCCCGCTCTGCGCGCTCGGCGGCGCCCTCCTCGTCGTGGTGGCCGACACCTTCGCACGCACCATGGCGGCCCCGCTCGAGCTCCCGGTGGGCGCGCTCCTCGCCTTCGTCGGCGGACCCTACTTCCTCTTCATTCTCTGGAGGAAGCTCTAGGTGTCCGTGCATCTTCGGGCCGAGCGCATCCACGTCCGCCACCCGCGCGCCGACCGCGACGCGGTGCGCGACGTGAGTCTCGAGGTGAGCCGCGGGGAGGTCGTCGCCCTGGTCGGACCGAACGGCTCGGGCAAGTCGACCACGCTGGCGGCGCTCGGCCGGGCACTCCGGCCACGCACCGGGTGCGTGCGGCTCGGCGATCGCGACGTCTGGTCGCTTCCGCGCCGGGAGTTCGCGCTCGCCGTGGCACGTCTGCCGCAGGATCCGCAGTGCCCCGAAGGCCTGAACGTGCAGCAGCTGGTGGCGAGCGGACGGCACGCGCATCGCAGCTTCTTCGGGTCGTGGAGCACGGACGATCGGCGGGCGCTGCGCGAGGCCGTCCGCACGATGGACCTCGCCGATCTCGAGCATCGTCCGGTCGAGACCCTCTCGGGTGGCGAACGGCGCCGCGCCTTCATCGCCATGGTGCTGGCCCAGCGCTCCACGACCCTGCTGCTCGACGAGCCCACGGCGGCACTCGACGTGCGTCACCAGTGGGAGGTGATCGAGACCCTGCGTCGCATCAACCGCGAGGCGGGGGTCACGATCGTCGTCGTGCTCCACGATCTCGAGCAGGCCGCCGCGCTCGCGCACCGCATCGCGGTGATGCACCGGGGGCGTGTGTACGAGGTCGGAGAGCCTCAGAGCTGTCTGCACGCCGAGATGCTCCAGGACGTGTTCGCCGTCGAGGCGCAGGTCGAGAAACAGGATGGTCGGATCCGGGTCGGTGTGCTCCGTCCCTGCGATCCGCTGCGGGCGCTCTAGCCCGAAGGAGGCATGATGTTCGGTCGGTCGCGATCCCAGAGCTCTCGTCTTCCGGATGACTTCATCGAGTGGCAGGTCGAGCTGCGGCGCTGGACGGCGGAGACGCGCCAGGGCTCACCGCACGTGGGCGTGGCTCCGCTGCTCACCGTGCGCCACCCGGCGGCGCCCCTCGGCGTGGTGAGCCACTCGATCATCTGCGGACTCCTGCCGCGCGAGGACCGTCTCGACGAGAAGACGAAGGAGTTCCGCCAGATCTACGAAGGCCACGTCGAAGCGGGCGCCCGGCGCGTCTACGACCACGGGCTCGACTACCTGAAGGGCTACTACCGCGACACCGAGGACTTCGACCCCGCGAGCATCACGACGCTCCTGCCGGAAGACCTTCCGGTGATCGACGCCCTGCAGGCCGAGCCACGCTGCTCGTTGCTCTTCTACGTGTTCGATCTCAGCGACAAGTCGCTGGTCGGACGCTTTCGTTGCCTGCAGATCAACTGTCGTGCCGAGGTGCTCGACTCCGGCCCGGTCTACGAGAACGTGTGGTGGCACAACACGCTCTTCCACGGGACCGCCGAGAACTGCCGCGTCGTGCACTTCCGACACGAGAGCACCTACGACACGCGCTTCGGAGGTCTGCGCGAAGTACAGGCCTGAGTTTTCTGGACGAAGCCCTCGAGAGCGCAGGGCTTCGTCGCTCGCTCGCCCGCTGTCTCTCCGACGGCCAGCCAGCCAAATCGGGAAGGGGAAACAGCGCTCGCGAGAGGACTGAAGACATGTGCAATGGGAGGCCGCTGATGATGGCGGCGATCTTGGGAATGGCGCTTCCGATGGCCGGAACCGCCGAAGCCCTGACGGTACCGTTCACCGAGAGCTTCGACAGCGACGCCGCCGACTGGGGCGACGCCAACTCGAATCCGCTCACCTTCGTGGCCACGGGTGGCGCGGACGGCGGCGGATTCGCTCGAGGCCAGTGCAACTACCTGGGCTTCTTCAGCCCCTTCGGTGGCGGACCGATCACCCACCGGGCCCAGGACGAGTTCGGCGACGACGGCTCGAGCGACGGCGCCTTCATCGGGAACTACTTCGGGGCGGTGAACGAGGTGAGGCTGTTCTTCCGTCACGATGCCCCGGTGGCACTCACGCCGTACCTGCGACTGGCGACGACGTCGAACTTTCCGGGTTCGGTGATCGAGGATGCGGCGCCGGTGCTGCCGAATGTCTGGACCGAGATCGTGTTCGACGTGCAGCCGGCGAATCCGAACTGCACGGGCGAAGGCGTCTCGTGCGCCGACGTCCTCCCGATCGTGGGGCACCTGCAGTTCGGGACGGATGCCCCGGACGAGCTGGTCGTACTCGATCAGGACTTCAATCTCGACATCGATCTGGTGTCGCTCGTGCCAGAGCCGAGCGCCGCACTCCTGCTCGGGGTGGGCCTGCTCGGTCGGGCGGCGGTGCGACGCCACTTGCCGCGAGTGGAGACGGGGCGGGCGGCGGCCGCGCCGCCCGCGCCCTGCTCCTGCCGCGGAGGAGAGAAGCATGAGCGATCCGTCGAAGCCGATGGCTCGACGTCCCGGGCGTCGCACCGAAGGACTGCTGGCTGTCGCCTACGTGCTGATCGTGTCGGCGGGAGCGGCCGCCGCCCAGGACGGTGCGATCGAGGCCCCCGTCGCACGCACGCTCGCCGACTGGTACGCGCTCGGCGGCTGGATCATGCACCTCCTGGTGGCCTGCTCGGTGGTGACGCTCGGTCTGGCGCTCGAGCGACTCTGGGCGACACGCCGAGCCGCAGTGGTTCCGACCGCCCTGCTCGACGCGCTGCGCACCTTCGGGTCCGAGGGCGCCTCGCGAGATCTCCGTTCGAAGTGCCTCGCCTCGCCGAGCGCCATCGCGCGGGTGGTGCGCGCGGGGATCGAGCACTACGGCGAGGGACGCGCGAGCGTGCGCGACGCGATGGAATCGGCGGGAGCGCGCGAGGCCGCGCTCCTGCGTCGCAACCTGGTGCTGATCGCGGCGCTCGCCGGGGTGGCGCCCATGCTCGGTCTGCTCGGTACGGTGCTCGGAATGATCGAGGCCTTCGACATGATCGCCCGGACCGGCACGGGGGACGCGCGCATCGTCGCCGGGGGGATCTTCGAGGCGCTGGTCACGACCGCCGCCGGCCTGAGCGTCGGAATCGCCGCGCTGGTCTGTCACACCCTGATCCGGAAGCGCGCGGAGACCCGGCTACTCGAGCTCGACGCCGCGGCCTCCGAAGTCCTCGACCGATCACACGAAGCGTCGGACGAGGCGCACCCGACCGGCGGGACGGATCTCGCCCCGGCCGAGGCCTAGCCGGTGCGCTTCGTGAACGAGGCCGAAGCCGACGACGCGGGCTTCCCGCTCGCCTCGTTCCTCGACGTCGTGCTGCTGCTCCTGATCTTCTTCGTGGTGACGAGCTCCTTCGTCGAACGCGAGATCACGATCGAGCTCCCCGAAGTGGAAGCATCCGGGGCGCCCGCCGAGCCGCGCGTGATGGTGCTCGAGCTCACCGCCGAGGGCACACTCGTTCAGGAAGGCGAGGAGGTGACCCTCGACCGGTTGCGGGCGCGCTTCGACAGCGGAGAGCTCGACCCGGCGCAGCCCTTCGAGATCCGCGCCGACGAGGCCGTGGCGCACGGGCGGGTGGCGGAGCTCCTCGGCCTCCTGCAGGCCCGAGAGGTCGAGACCGTGGGGATCGCGGTCGCGCCGCTCCCCGCCGTCCAACCCGCCGGGTCGCAATCGACGGCACCCGACTAGCGCGCCAGGATCGGCATCTCGTTGCTGACCCAGCCGTTCGGATTCTGGACCTGGACGACGTGGGTCCCGGGCGTCAGCGCGATCCCGAGGAAGAGATCGATCACCGGCAGACCTTCCACCGCCGACAGAGCCGGCACGAAGCTGCAGGTCGGCGCCGCGCACAGCACGCCGTCGACGAGCACGCTGGCCGCGGGGTCGACGTAGCTGGCCCCGAGACGGATCGTGTCGCCGCCGGCAGCCGTGGGCTCCGGGATCGCGAGCAGATCGCCGATCATCTCGGACGCCCGGTCGTCGGGATCGACGTCGAGGAGCGGCTGGCGGTCGGCGCCGCCGATCGAGATGTTCGCCGGCAGCTCGGCCGTCACCGTCACCGGCGTGCCCAGGAGCGCGTCGGCCGCCACGGTCAGCAGCGCGTCGGTATCGATGGGCACCCCGTTCAGTGCGTGCCAGAGCCCGTCCTCGGGCCGGAAGCGGAGCTCCTGGTCCTGTCCGACTCCGAGACGCGCCACGGCCGCGATCCGGCCCTCGGTCGCGTACTGCTCGAAGAGGGCGAGCTCGGCCGCCACGGCCGGATCGTCGCCGTTGTCGGCGTCGATGTGGAGCTGTCGACCGGTGAGCCCGGGAAGGCCATGGCTCATCTCGGTGAACCACTTCCACATCGGGGCACCGCGCACGCCGTAGGCCAGATGGAAGAGCACCTCCATCTGGGCCATGAACATGCCGCGCTCGGTGTAGCCCTCGGCGGGATCCCAGACGTGCTCGCCGCTCGCCACCCCGTCGAAGGGGTCGATGTCGAAGCCCAGCAGGGCCTCGACGAAATCGGACGAGAGCTGACAGGGGTCGCCCATCAGGAGGGTGGGGATGTTCGGATGCGGCCCGGGCGGATTCCCGTCGGCGCAGTCCTGCGCGACCTCGAGCCACTCGATGCTGCTCCACACCCCGTTCGAGAACTGGAGATAGCGGTCCCACATGCCGCGCATGGTGGGCGCGTCGAAGAAGCCCACCGTCTGCGAGTTCGTGGCCACGGTGAGCGGAAGCGCGTGACAGCCGCCCGAGTTGTCGGCGCAGGTGATCGGGGCGAAGCCCACCGCCTGGCCGAGTCCGTTGGCCGAGGGCGAGCCGACGCCGAGCCCGTCCTCGTCGGTGAAGAAGTCCTGGACCCCCAGGATCGCCAGGGGCGAGAGCACGTCGTCCGGCCGCCGCTCGGGCGCGGGCGGATAGGAGACCGACATCATGAAGGCGGCGAGCGCGTTGCGCTCGCCGTCCGTGAGCGCACCGGGAAGGCCGGTCGGGCCCAGACCGCAGAAGGGGAGCGGGTCGCACATCACGCCGCTCAGGCTCGCATCCACCAGATCGCGGGCGCAGCCCACCTCTCCGTCGATGGCCAGGTTGCAGTCGGGCGCCTCGCCGTCCTCGGCCTTGAACAGACCCGGGAACGGGTCGGCGAGGTTGCCCACCCAGTGAAGGGGGAGCGTGTCGCGCAGACCGCGGATCGGCATGGTGGTACGGGGCTCCGGGCAGTTCTCGGTGCCCGGGTCGCAGCCCGGCACGTCGCTCGGGGCCTCCACCGTGTTGATGGTCCAGAGGAGCTGATCCATGTTGGCGTTCGGGTGGCACGACTCGCAGCTGAACAGGCCGTTGGTCGAGGCCCGGGCCGTGCTGAAGAGAGCGCGGCCCTGTCGCACCACGGCCGGCGTCGGATCGTCGCCCACCTCGAAGGTGGCGGCGACCGTCGGCGCGGCGGGGTTCGTGAGGTCCACCACCGAGACCGTGCTGTCGACGGTGTTGAGCACGTAGGCGGTGGCCGCGTTCCCGAGCCCGTCGCTCGCGAGCGCGATGCTCTGCGGGATCGCGCCCGTCTGGACGTGTCCGAGCACGTTGCCGTTCGCGTCGAGCACCACCATGCCGGGGATGTCCGTGTTCGGGTCGGCGGCGAGGCCCGGAAGGCCGTCCGAGCCGGCCACGCTCACGACGAGCTGGTTCCCGTTGGCGCTGGCACGGATGCCGTAGGGGGTCGGTACGGGCACCCCGAAGCCGTTCGCGTCGAGATCCGCCAGGGTCGGCGCGCTGCACGCTCCGTTGCACTCGAAGTATCCGACGCGGTTGTCGAACATCTTGTTGCCGAGCGCGGCCAGCCCGTCGAGATGGTTCCGGGCGTCCGTGTGGCTCACGTAGACGCGGTCGACGCCGGTCGTCGCGTCGGTCACGACCTCGAGGCCGTAGAGCAGGGTCCCCACGTGGTCGATCGTCTCGGGCGGCGCCGCCAGGTTCGACAGATCGAAGACGAACACGTCGCGGTCGGGGATCCGGCGATCGATGATCACCTCGCCGCCGAGGTTCGGATCCTGGGCGGCGAACTCGACGATGGTGCCGAGATCGAAGTCGATGAAGTTCGCACCGCCCACGATCTCGATGTTGTCGATGAGCCGGTTGTTGAAGAGGCAGCCCTCCTCGATGGGATCGCCGGGCTTCAGACCGATCGGATCGTCGGGGCCACAGCTCGGGAACTCGGTCTGGTTGGTCGACTCGAACGCGGCCACGTAGAGCTTGCCGTTGCCGACGGCCACCGCGCGCGGCGCCTGGGCCGCGATCGTGAGCACCGTCGGGGAGAGGGTGGCCTTGCCGCTCGCGTCGAACTCGATCACCCGCACCTCGTTGCGGTCGTCGAGGGTGATGAAGGCGCGCGAGGTGCCGTCGAGCGCGACACCGACCGGCGCATCGGTGAGCGACACGCCATCGGCATCCACCTCCTGGAGGGTCTGCACGACGGTCAGATCGGTGAGATCGACGATGCTGATCGAGTCCGAGATGTGATTCGTGACGACCGCGAGCTCGGGACTGCCGGGCCGGATGGCCACACCCACCGGGTCGAGCCCGACGTGGATCTCGGCGAGGAGTCCGTGATCGGGCGGGGTGAGGATCTGGCTGGTGTCGTAGACCGAGACCGTCCCGGACGTCGTGTTCGCCACCACGAGCCGGGTGCCGGAGGCGTTCAGGGCGATGGCGTTGGTCTGCGGACTCGTGAAGAGCGCCGCGCCCGACTCGGGAACCGGCGTGTCCGAGATGCAGCTCGACGTGTCGAACCCGAAGCTCGCAAAGGCCAGGGCCATCACGCAGAGAGTCGCGACGCTTCGAGATCCGAGCTTGGGCGTTTCGGGACGGGGGTTGCGGGCGCGCATCCGAGTCATTCCAGACCTCCACGACGTGGGTGGCCCCGAGCGAACCCGATGGGTCGCGCGAGGTCGAGCAGCGGCTGTCATCCATCGGTCGTCCGCGCGCACGGTGGTTCGCACGGTCGCCGGCCGAAGCGGCGTTGAAGCAGGGACTTCCCGGCTTAACGACCGGTCAACGAGTGTACCCGCGGCGGCACCCGCTGGGCAATAGTCGGCCGCGCGGCCCGGTGGGGGGTACGGCCCTCGCGCGTCCCCGCGCCGCGCCGCGTCACGAAGCGCGGCGGGCGCGTCAAACATCCCCGAGCGACCGGTCGAAGGGAATCTCGCGCAGCGTGGTCGCGGCGAGCACGGCCAGCGTCTCCTCCGGGTCGAAGAAGCGGGTCTCGACGTGGCAGGTCCGACCCCGTCGCTTGACGAGACGACTCTCGATCCAGAAACGCGGCCCGCCGATCGGCTCGAAGTAGTCGATCCCCATGCGCGTGGTGGCGAGCCACGAGCGGAAGCGGGTCGGTTCGGGCGTGCCGGCCCGCACGGTGAAGAGCGCCACTAGATCCACGTAGGTCGGGGTGAAACCACCGAAGAGCTGGCCCCTCGGGTTCTTGACGTGCTCGGGCAGGTCGGCGGCGATGCGCAGGAAGCCCTCGCTCTCGGCCAGGACGTCCCATCGCCACGCCTCGAGGAAGTCGCCCGCCGGGTGCCCCTTGCCGATCAGCCGGCCCGGGTCCCGCTTCGCCCAGCTCCGGTCGATCGACGGCTCGCTACCCGACACGCGAACGGGCCACCGGCTTCAGGCGATCGGATTGCGGAAGCCGAGCAGACGATTCGAGAGCTCGATCATCCACCGGTTGAGGAACACGAAACGCAGCCCCCAGATCGGCGAGTGACATTCCTTCGGGTCGAGCGTGCCGTCGAGCAGCTCGCCCATCGCCTGGCCCGCATAACCGCCCAGCGTGTCGAGGATGCGCTCGCCGAGCTCGGCCGACGCGCTCGCCGGGGCCCCCGAGTAGCTCTGCTCGGTGAAGAACTCGAGCCCCGCTTTGTAGGAGCGCAGCATGGCGAGGAAGCGGCGAGGGTCACCCCGACCCGCCTCGGTGCGCACCTCCCCCTTCGCCTCGAGCCAGGTGTCGACCGTCTGCCGCGGGAGCTGCTTGTAGTCGGGATCGACCCAGTCCCCGTGGAGAGCCAGCAGCTGCGACGTCTCGACCTGTCCGCCGTTGGTTTCGCCGGGCAGGGCGGCACGGTCGACGCCGGGCAGACTCGCGAGCACCGACTCGAGCTCGGAGGTGCCCTGGGTGAGCCGTTTGATCATGAGCGAGAAGATCGAGACCATGCCGAGCCCGTACCGGGACTGGACGCTGCGGGCGGCCTTCTCGATCGAGAGGAAGTGGCGCGGCCCGCCGTGGAAGTTCGACACGAACACGTGTCGGAAGCCCTGGGCGGCGAGGGTCCGTCCGAGATCCTCGAGCACGATCCGGGTGGTCCGGGCCTGGAAGTAGAGCGAGCCCGGCTGGGGCACCGTGTCGGTCGCCGCGTAGATGAAGGGAAGCTTGAGGAAGACCCGATCGCGATGGCGTTCGGGCAGGAACCGGAGCGAGCGTTCCGCCAGACCCTCGCCCTCGAGCGCGTCGGCGCCGAGCGGCAGGTGCGGCCCGTGCACCTCGAGCGGCGAGCAGGTGACGAGCACCACCGCCCGACCGCGATCGATCTGGTCGAACTGGCGCTTGGTGAGCGTCTCCCAGCGCAGGATGGAAGGCGTGGCGTCTGCGGGCGCGTCGGGCATCCGGATCTCCTCGGGGTGAGCGCGGCCGTCGCAGTTTATCAGGATGGGGCGGCGTGCGACCCGTTGGGGGTGGGATCTCCGGTCGGGCGCGACTCAGACGCGCCGAGGGGCGGCGCCGGCCCATGATAGAGTGGCGCCGAACGCGGCGGGGAACCCGCGTCGCAGGGTCGCGCGCACCCGGCCGTGGGCACGGACTGCCGTGCCGCCCCGGGACGCCGGCGTGGAGCCAGGAGACCGGATGGCGCATCGCGTAATCCAGTGGAGCACCGGGAACGTCGGCCGCCGCGCGCTGCGCGCGATCCTGTCCCATCCCGAGCTCGAGCTGGTCGGGGTCTGGGTGAGCAGCGCTGCGAAGCAGGGCATGGACGCGGGCGAGCTCTGTGGCGTCGAGCCGACGGGTGTCGCCGCCACCCGCGACGCCGACGCGCTCCTTGCGCTCGATGCCGACTGCGTCTGCTACACGGCGACCGCCGATCGGCGCCCGATGGAGGCGATCGACGATCTCTGCCGGATCCTCCGCGCGGGCAAGGACGTCGTGTCCTCGTCGGTGGTCTCGCTCGTCGAGCCGCGCGGGCTCGGTCCCGCCATCACGCAGAAGCTCGAGGACGCCTGCGCCGAGGGACGGAGCTCGTTTCTCACCAGCGGCATCGATCCGGGCTTCGCCAACGACTGGCTGCCGCTCGTGCTCTCGGGCATGAGCGAACGCTGGACCCAGGTGCGGGTCCAGGAGATCGTGAACTACGCCACCTACGATCAGCCCGAGGTGCTCTTCGAGACGATGGGCTTCGGCAAGCCGCTCGATGCGGCGCCCCTGATGCTCCAGCCCGGCATCCTGGGCTTCGCCTGGGGCGGGACGATCCGACTGCTCGCCCAGGGGCTCGGCGTCGAGCTCGACGAGATCCGCGACTGGCACGAGCGCCGCCCCGCCGAGGAGTCGTTCGAGATCGCCCTGGGTCGGATCGAGCGCGGAACCATGGCCGCGCTCCGCTTCGAGGTCCAGGGAATCGTCGACGGGCGACCAGCGTTGGTGGTGGAGCACGTGACGCGCCTGCGCGACGACCTCGCCCCCGATTGGCCACGCGGAAACGGCTGCTACCGCGTCATCATCGAGGGCGTGCCCCGGATGACCTGCGAGCTCCAGATGGAGGACGAGCACGGCGACCACGCCGTGGGCGGAGTGGTGCTGACCGCCACCCGCATCGTGAATGCCATCCCCGCGGTGTGTGCCGCTCCGCCGGGTCTGCTCTCGGCCCTCGATCTCCCACTCGTCACCGGTCGTGGCCTCGGGCCGTGGCCCGACCACAACACGATTCGCGACGACCCAGGAAGATCCGCCTAGGTGTGCCCTGCGCGCCGGGGTGGCCCACGGATTCGCGACGACCCAGGAAGATCCGCCCAGGGTGCCCTGCGCGCCCGGGTGGCCCACGATTCGCGCCGCCCCACGCAGATCCGCCTAGGGTGCCCTCCGCGCCAGGGTGGCCCACGGGCTCCGCGGGTGGCGCCCGTCGGACGGACAGCGCCACCGTGCCCCGCTCGGCGTAGGCGACCTCTGCGGAGCTCTGCTAGAGCGTCTTCATCGGAATGTCGATGATCGGATGCTTGGTGCCGCCATCGACCTCGAAGATCTTGCCCGTCACCCAGGCGGCGGCCGGCGAGGCCAGGTAGAGCGCGCAGGCCGCGACGTCCTCGACCTCGCCGATGCGCTTCATGGGCGTCGCCTCTTCCATGCGCCGCTTGATCTCTTCGTGCGTCAGGACGATCTCGAGCGCCGACGTGGCGACGGCTCCCACACCGATCGCGTTCACCCGCACCTTGGGGGCGAACTCCGAGGCGAGCACCTCGGTGAGGAAGTTGAGCGCGGCCTTGGCGGTGCCGTACGCGGCGAAGCCGGGCTGGACGATCCCCCCGGCGCGCGACGAGATGTTCACCACGGCACCCTCTCCCGCCGTCTCGACCATGCTCGGCACGCAGAGCCGCGTGAGCGCGAAGGCCTGGGTGACGTTGAAGCGATAGGCCTCCTCGAACGACTTCTCGGTGGTGTCGAGCGCGCCCTGCGGCGGCCAGCCACCGGCGTTGTTCACCAGCACGTCGATCCGCCCGAACTCGCGAAGCGCCGCGTCGCGAAGCGCCTCGAGCTGGGCCGGTTCGAGGACGTCGCACTCCACCGGCAGGGCCTTCCGTCCGACGGTGCGGACCGCGGCCGCGGTCTCCTCGATCTGCTCGGGCGTACGGGCGGCACACACCACGTCGGCCCCGGCCTCGGCGAAGGCCAGCGCCACTCCCCGGCCGATGCCGCGCCCCGCGCCCGTCACGATGGCCACCCGGCCATCGAGTCTGAAGCGATCCAGGATCATGCAGTCCCCTCCTGCTCGGCCGGGGGCGCGTCGGATCGCGGCCGAGGCGAGCCATGCTCCGAGCGATCGCCCGAAGGTATCGCGCACCGCCCGAGCCTGCCGGAATGCTCGACGCTGCTCCAGGCGTATGCTTCCCTGTCGCCGCCATGCTGGACCCGAAGAGCCTCGGAGACCTTCGCGACGAGATCCGCGAGAGCTGTCGTCGACGCGGCGTCGACGTCGACGTGGAGCAGGCCGTCGGTCTGTACGAAGGCGTCGCTCGCGCGCAGACCGCCGTGAACGAGGCCAACCGGCTGCGCAACGAGCACCAGGCGGCGGGCAAGCGCAAGCTTCCGGCCGAGGAGCGCGAAGCCCACACCCGGGAGGGGCGACGGCTGAAGGAGGAGGTCTCGCGGCTCGAGGCGGCGCTCACCGAGCAGCGCACGGCCCTCGACGAGCAGCTCCGCCGGCTCCCGAACTTCATCCACCCGGACGTGCCCGTCGGCGGTGAGGACGATTTCCGCGAGCTCCGACGGGTCGGCGAGCCCACCCGCTTCGACTTCGCCCCGCGCGACCATCTGTCGCTCGGCCGCGACCTCGACCTGCTCGACTTCGAGGCGGGTGCGCGGGTGGCGGGCCAGAAATTCTACTTCCTGAAGAACCATGGTGTTCTGCTCGACCTCGCCCTGCAGCGCTTCGCTCTCCAGGTGACGCTCGACGCGGGCTTCACGCCCTACATCACCCCCGACCTGGCGCGTCCCGACATCGTCGACGCACTCGGCTACGCCCCGCGCGGCGAAGAGACCCAGATCTATTCACTCGCCAACGCCGACCTGTGCCTGATCGGAACGGCCGAGATCACGCTCGGAGGTCTGTACGCCGACCAGATCCTCGACGAGGACGATCTCCCGATCCGCATGGCCGGCGTATCGCACTGCTTCCGTACCGAGGCCGGTGCCGCCGGACGGGAGTCGAAGGGCCTGTATCGGGTTCACCAGTTCTCGAAGGTCGAGATGTTCGTGGTCTCGCGTCCCGAGGATTCGGAGACGCTCCACGACGAGCTGCTCGCGATCGAGGAGCGGATCTTCCAGGCGCTCGAAGTCCCCTACCGCGTGATCGACGTGGCGAGCGGCGATCTGGGCGCGCCCGCCTACCGCAAGTACGACATCGAGGCGTGGATGCCTGGACGGGGCGACGGAGGCTCCTACGGCGAGGTGACCAGCGCGTCGAACTGTACCGACTACCAGGCGCGTCGGCTCAAGATCCGGTTCAAGCGCAAGGGCGCCAAGCGAACCGAACACTGCCACCTGCTCAACGGGACGGCGCTGGCCGCCTCACGTGGCCTGATCGCGCTGCTCGAGAACCATCAGGAATCCGACGGTGGCATCGCCGTGCCCGAGGCCCTGAGGCCCTACGTGGGGGCCGACCGCATTCCGCCGCGCGCCTGATCCGGCTACACCCGGGAACGGTCGTCGGGGACGGTCGGGTCGCTATTCTGGCGTCGCCCATGGTCGCCGCCATCGACAGCTGGCTCGGGAGCTTCGCCGCCCGCTGGGTCGCCCGGGTGACGACATCTCCCGCACGAACCATCGTGCTCTGCCTGGCGGTAGCGCTGGGCATCACCAGCTACGCGCTGCCGCGCCTCGAGCTCGACTCGAACGAGGCTTCGCTCTTCGCCGACGATCTCGAGTTCGTCCAGAAGCGCGCCGACCTCGAGGCGGCCTTTCCACACACGGCCGATCCGATCGTGGTGGTGATCGAAGGGGAGACCTCCGACCACGCGCGTCGCGCGGCCAACCGTCTGACCGAACGCCTGCTCGCCCTCCCGGAGCGTTATGGGCGGGTGGTCCGCCCGGGCTCGGGCCATTTCTTCGAGAAGCACGGCCTCCTCTACCTGGACCTCGACGACCTGGAGGAACTCGCCGATC
>CAYYUT010000033.1:0-13914 GCA_964474935.1 uncultured Spirochaetales bacterium | reverse complement strand
CGAGTGACGCCTTGAGCTCGCGGTAGCCCGTCTCGCCCTCGTCGAAGGAGAGATCGTCGCAGAAGAGCAGGAAGCGGTACGGGAGAGGACGGGTGGCCGCGAGGATCCGGGGCAGCGCCATCAGGTCGCTCCGGTGGACCTCGACGAGCCGGAGGCCCCGCGGTCCGAAGCGCGGCGCCAGACCACGCACCGCCGACGACTTGCCGGTGCCGCGCTCGCCGTAGAGCAGGACGTGGTTGGACGGAAGCCCCCTCACGAACTGCTCGGTGTTCCGGACCAGGCTCTCCACCGCGCGATCCACCCCGACCAGCAGGTCGAGATCGAAATCGCTCGGCTCCTCGACGGCTTCGAGACGCCCTCCGCCGCGCCCCGACGACCAGCGGAACACGACATGGCGACGAACGTCGTCGAGGCTCGGCGGGCTGCCGACCTCCTGCTCGAGCAGCCGTTCCACGAGATCGACGATCCGGCCGAGACGATCGAGCCAGCGCACGGGGCGAGCCATGTCGGCCAGTGTAAGCTCCCACCCGGGCGCGCGCCGAAGCCACCCCGTGCCACTCTGGAGAGACCGTGACCGGCCCCGACCACCGACGCCGACCGGATGGCGACGACACCGGACGCCCTTCGCGGCGCGCGGACTCGGTACACGAGGCCGGTCTGTGCGGCAGCTGTCGCTACGCCGTGACGCAGACCTCGGCGAAGGGGAGCGTCTTCTGGCGCTGCCGGCGAGCCGAGCTCGAGCCCGGCTGGCTGCGCTATCCGCCGATCCCGGTGCGCCATTGTCCGGGCCATCGACCCGTGGAGCGAGCGACCGGGGATCCGAACGCGACCCGCGGCGCCGACAACGAACCGCCGGACGGACCCGGGTCCGCCCGCTGAGCGCGAGCGCGAGCGCCGGGGCGCCGGCTGGACGGGCTGCCCGAACCGGGCCGGCGAGGCCCTGTCCGAAGCTGGGAAATCGTTTTCCCAGAACCGGCAAGTGATTGCCCCCGGGATCGCAGATGCCTACGGGTCCGACCGCCCGGCGATGCGTCTCCCGCGGCTGTGACGTCCGTGGCGCGGCGGCACCGAGCGCGAGGCGAATGGACCGGACCTTGCAGAGCAGGCGGTTCTGCGGACCACGCCATGGACCGTGGGGGCACGGTCGGGATCCCAGGCGATCGCGGGCCGAGCCCGGCGCCGGCGGGCCGAGCGACGCAGCGACCGCCCCCACCCGGCGTCTGCCGCGTCGCCATGGCCACCACGGAAGGAACGAACGGAATGCGCTGCATCGCGTCATCCCCCACCTCGGACGAAGCCCCGGCGACGTCCGCCCAGGCAGGCCGGTGCCCGGCCGCGCGCCGCGCCCGGCTCGTGTGCCTGTCGCTGCTGTCGGTCGGGTGGCTCGCGTCCTCCGACGCCTCGGCCACCACCACGCTGCAGCTATCGCTCGATCCGGCCCAGAGCAGCATCTCGAACGGCTCGACCACCGAGCCCCTCGCGGGCCTGCTCGGCCTGCAGCTCGGAGCGCTCCCGGTGACCTCGACCACCGCGCTCGACGTGGTGGCGCTCTCGCTCACCGCACCGAGCCTCTCGATCGTGCTCCGCGACGACGTGGCGAACCCCGGGCTCGGCATCGTCGAGCCCGACGGCACCTTCCTGATCCCGCTCCTCTTCGTGAGCGTGTCGGACGGCAGCGCCAGCGCGAACGTCACCCTGATCGACGTCACCGGGAACCTGCTCTTCGACCCGGGCAGCGGCCACCCGGTCGAGCTCGACGCCGAGATCGGATTCGAGGGCCCGACGTCGCCGATCACGGCCTCGATCCTCGCCGTGCCCGAGCCTCGGGTCGCGTGGCTCGCGGCCGCGATCCTCGGGTTCGGTGGATGTCTGGCGGTCGGCTCGCCGATTCGAGCCTCGCGTGAAGGGAGGGCCCTGTGAGCCGGCTCTGGCTACGTCGATCGATCCTGGCCCTCGCCCTCGTCGGGTTCGCCGGCGCCGGCGCCACCAATGGGGGCTGCCCGGGCCCGGTGGTGAGCGTCGTGGTCACCACCCCGGGCTTCGAGGACCCGAACACCCCCGGCGCGGCCGGCGTGGTCGCACCGCCGATCGTGTCCCAGCTCCTCGGTCCCGATCCCGACCTGAACGTGGTGACGACGATCCGGTACCGGGCACCCGCGAGCGTCACGGGCGGTGCCGATCCGCGCATCGTCGTGATCTTCATCCCCGGCTTCCTGGGTGGCGCCGCCACCTTCGCGCCCCTCGCCGAGGAATTCGTCACCGAGATGGGCGGGGCGGCCGAGGTCTGGGCCGTCGACCGCCGCCCCAACCTCTTCGAGGACCGCCGCGGATCCATCCACGCCCAGGCCGGCACCGAGCAGGCGCTCGAGGAGGGCGCCCAGTTCTACTTCCCGGAGACCGCGTCGAGCGACATCGACGAAGACGGGGTCGTCGACCCGCCCTTCACGCTGCCCGACGCCTTCGACGGGACCGCGCGAGGCTTCCTGCTCCCGAGCCAGGACGAGCTTCGGCCGATCATGTCGAGCTGGGGCGTCGACGTCTACATGCGCGACTGGAAGACCCTGGTCGACGAGGCGCGTGCGCTCGTCGGACCGGACGGCATCGTGCTCTTCGGGGGTCATTCCCAGGGCACCACCTGGACGGGCCTGTTCGCCGCCTACGACTTCGATCCGACGGCGGGCGTGGATGCCGCCTTCGAGAAGGTGGACGGACTCATCCTGCTCGAGGGCGGCGGGCTCGGGACGGGATCGACCACGGTCGGTCTCACGACGAGCAACGTCACGAGCAGCGTGCCGCGACCGACGAACGCCAGCGAGTACCAGGCGCTGGTCGATCAGTTCGCGACACCGGGGGGCCCCGACGTCTATCTCGAGCGCGTCTTCGGTCTGCTGCCGGTCACCGCGCTCGGGGCGGGCGCCGAGCTCACCGGGATCGCCGGCACCTTCTTCCCCGCGAGTTCGTCGATCCTGCAGCGCACGAGCTTCGGGGCGATCCTGGCGGTCCTGATCCCGCCGGCCGCCACCAACCGCTCGCTGGTCGGGTTCTTCCTCGATGACGACTACTCGATCAACCCGGCCTTCCGCGCCTCGCTCGGCTTCAGCGACGACGGACCGAACACACCGATCGGTGGGACGGTGGCGTCCGTCCGCTACTCGCCCGCACCGCGCGCCGACGGAGCCCCGCGACTCTGGAAGGACATCGGAGAGGCGCAAGCCACCTGCCCGCCGAACGATCCGTTCGCGAGCCCGGGCTGCTCGATCGTCGACAACGGACCGCTGCCTCCCCCGGGCGTACCGGACGTGATCTGGGGAGAGGAGGTCGAGGTGACCGACATCGACGACCTGCTGCTCCTGAACTTCACCAACGGCAACTTCGCAGAGTGGTACTTCAACTCGGGGCGCGTGTTCCTCGACTTCGCGTATGGCCGCGACTCGAGCGCGCTCGGCGACGAGAGCCTCCTCGCGGTCACCCAGAACGCGAACATGGATCGACCCGTGCTGGCCATTGGCGGATCGAACGGGCTCACGCCCACCGAGGCCGACTTCGCCAGCTATCTGGGATCGATCGCGACACCCGAGGCCGACAAGCGGGTGTTCATCATCGAGGGCTACGCACATCTCGATCCGCTGACGGCGGCCGAGGGGAACGAGACCGTTCCGCTCATGCGGGATTTCGCCACCGAGCTGTTGCAACGCAAGCTGCTCGCACCCTGAGCCCGGAACGAAGCGGCTCGCACCCCGTCGGTTCGGGCGCAGCGCCGTTCGTTCGGGCGCCCATCACGGGCTGGATCGGACGCTCGTCGCGGCGGCCACGGAGTCCGATCGGGTCGGCCCGCGTGCTAGGATGCCGCGCATGGCGAGCGGTCCGCAGGTGGGCGATCGGGCCCCCGACTTCAGTCTCGAGTCGACCCGGGGCCCGATCCGGCTCTCGGAGCGGCTGGGCGAACACGCCGTGCTCCTGGTCTTCTATCCGGGTGACGACACGCCGGTGTGCACCAAGCAGCTCTGCGACTACCGCGACCACATCGAGGTGTTCGAGGACCTGGGCGTCGACGTGCTCGCCATGAATCCCCAGCCCATCGAGTCGCACCAGCGCTTCGCGGAGAAGCATGCTCTGTCGTTCCCCCTCCTCGCCGACCCCGACAAACGGGTCTGCCGCGAGTACGGGGCCGTCGGACTGCTCGGAACCGCGAAGCGGGCCCTGGTGCTCGTGGATCGCGACGGGATCGTCCGCTACCGACGCGAGGACATCCCGATCTTCCGTCGCTCCGCCGACGAGCTCGAGCAGGTGATCCGAGAGCTCGACCTCGGCACGAGCGAGGCACCCCGGTGAAGCGCTGGTTCATCCTGTCGGGCATCGGTCGCGACCGCCCTGGCCTCGTCGCGGATCTCGCGCGTCTGATCTACGAGTGCGACGCGAACCTGGAAGACTCGCGGATGGCGCTGCTCGGGAGCGAGTTCGCGGTGATCCTGCTCTGCTCGGCCCTCGAGGGCGAGGTGGGCGACCGCCTCGCCGTGGGCGCCAAGCGGCTCGAACGCGAGCACGGCATGACGATCCTGCTGCGACATCTGGACGAGGGCCCGCGCAGCTCGGTTCCCGCTCCGGGCACCCGGCTCGAGCGCATCCGGGCGGCGGGCGAGGACCGCGCGGGCATCGTTGCGGGAATCTGCGGCGCGCTGGCCGAACGGGGCGTCAACCTCGCCGAACTCTCGACGCGATCGAAGCCAGGCCCGGGCGGCTCGCCGCACTACGAGATGCAGATCCTGGCCGAGGTTCCCGAGACGCTCGCCCGTGACGACCTGCGTCGCGCACTCGAAGCCGAGGCCGACCGACTCGTCGTCGACGTATCGATCGAATCGGCCTGATGTCCGACGCCCCCGATCCGCTCGACCTGGGCGCCGCCCGGATCCTCGCCGCCATCGAACGGCTCGATCCGGGCTTCCGTCCCGAGCTCGAGCCCGCGCTCGGCTTCCACGCCGACCGGCCCTCGTCCCGGGAAAAGGCCACGGCAACGCCGTGAGCGGGACCGACGAAGATCTCGCGTTCGCGAGCCTCCGCGCGACGGCAGCCCGCGTCGCCGCTCGTGAGATCTCGCCGGTCGAGCTCGTGCGCGTCTGCCTCGAGCGCTGCGAGCGCGCCGCATCCCTCGGAGCCTTCTGGGACGTCCACCGCGAACGAGCCGAGGAAACCGCGAAGGAGGCCGAGGCGGAGATCGGCCGCGCGGGCCCCCGGCATCCGCTTCACGGGATCCCGATCGCCCACAAGGACCTGTTCGACACGGCCGGGTGTCGCACGACGGCCGGCGCCGGGTTCTGGGCCGAGCGGGTTCCGCACGAAGATGCGGCAGTCGTGGAGCGTCTGGCATCCGCCGGCGCGATCAGCCTCGGCAAGCTCGCCATGGACGAGCTCGCCTTCGGAGTGAACACCCAGAACGTCCACTTCGGAGCCTGTCGCAATCCCTGGGATCGGGAACGCATTCCGGGCGGCTCGAGCGGAGGGTCGGGTGCCGCCGTCGCCGCCGGACTCTGCTTCGCGGCGACCGGGACCGACACCGGAGGCTCGATCCGGATCCCCTCGTCGCTCTGCGGAACGGTGGGGATCAAGCCCACGTACGGGCGGGTGTCGCGACGCGGAGTGGCGCCCATGTCCTGGAGCCAGGATCACGTGGGGCCCCTCGCCCGGAGTGTGGCGGATGCGGCCCTCGTGCTCGAGTGCATGAGCGGCGGCGATCCGCGCGACCCCACCAGTGTCCAGCGACCGGCTCCCGAGCTCGGCGCGGCGGCCGAGGCGGCCGACGTGCGCGGACTCCGCATCGGCTTCGTGCGCGGGTGGTCTTTCGAACGCTGCGATCGCGAGGTGCGCGAGGCCTGCGAACACGCCCTCACCGAGCTCGAACGTCTCGGAGCCACCCTCGTCGAGATCGCCGAGATCGATGGGCTCGAGCAGGCCGTGCTGGCCAACCTGGCGATCAGCCTCGGCGAGTTCGCGACGGCGTACGGCCCGGTCCACGACGAGCAGGGACCCGAGGCCTTCGGGCCCGGCGCCCGCCTGATGATGCGAGCCGGACGCGGGCTGACGGCGCGGCGCTATCTGGATGGTCAGCGCGTGCGCGCACGCGTCCGCGAAGGCTTCGAGCGGGCCTTCGCCCGGGTCGACCTGATCGCGAGCGCGGGCACCGCGATCCGGGCGCCCCGGATCGGCGAGGACGAGGCAGCGGCCGAGGGCGGCCCGGTCCTGGTCCCCGAGGCCCTGTGTCGGTTCGCGGCCCCGATGAACCTCTCGGGACTGCCCGCGGTCGTGCTCCCGGTGGCCTGGTGCGCCGGGCTCCCCGCCTCGCTCCAGCTCGCCGCGCGGCCCTTCGCCGAGACCGACGCGGTGCGTGCGGCGGCCGCTCTCGAGGCGTCGCTCGGCCTGCCTCATCGTCGCCCCGAGATCGACGATCGGGCGGCCGAGGCCTGATCAGTCCACCGGCTCGGATGGCAGTGCATGCCCGAGCCATTCGAAGAAGTTCTGGAGCATGCGGTAGGTGAGTCCCCAGACGACGTGGCGCCCGGGCTCGCCGACCAGGATGCCCGGGAACGCCTGGCCGGGCAGCGCATCGATCCGGTGAGCGACGCGGCGCTCCGGCTCGAGCAGACCGGCCAGCGGGAACCAGAAGGCGGACCGGACTTCGTGGTTCGGCTCGACCGGGGTTGGCGCCGACACGGCGTAGACGAAAGGCGAGATCACCAACGAGAGCTCGTGCCCGGAATGACGGCCCTGGAGGTCGTCGAGCCTCCCGATCCAGTCGGCCCCGTCCAGCGGTAGACCGACCTCCTCGAGGGTCTCGCGCTCGGCCGCGGCCCGCGCATCCTCGTCGGTCGATTCGAGGCGTCCACCCGGGAACGCCATGTGACCCGACCATGGATCGCCACCGAAGCGGGCGCGTTCGATCAACAGGATCTCGGTCGGCCGACGGTCGGTCCGCAACACGAGCGCCACGGCGGCACGCGGCGCATCCGGGGCGATCCGGATGTCGGGCACGCGGGCTGCCAGGGAACGGCGTATCGCGTCGATCTCGGACACGGGCGACGCAGCCGGGCTACGGCTCGCAGGCGAGCCGGATCTCGAGCAATCGTTCCTCGGATCCCGCCTCACCTCGCCGACGTTGACCGAGCACGAGCGAGCGTCCATCGGGCGAGAGCGCCACGCCCGTCGGCCAGCCCCAGCTCGCGTCGTCTTCGAGGACGACCGACTCGAGATCGCGATCGACGCGGCCCCAGTAGAGTTCGGTCCCGATGCCGACCGCCCCGTCGCCATCGAGCGAGGCCTGGAGCGGCGCCAGACCGAAACCGAGCGCCGACGGGACCAGGCCCGAGACGAGTCCGCCGTCGCTGCCGGAGAGCGCCCACACGCCCCCGTCGGCCGAGAACGACACCGAAGCGGCGTCGGTGACGCGAACGCGGACTGGGCGCTCGGCGTCCGTGGCCGGATCGAGCACCACCGGCGCGAGCGGCTCGAGCGGGTGCCCGCTCGCCATCACGAGATGGCGGGCGTCGGGCGACCATGCCATCGGCGCCACCCAGTAGAGGCCGCCGGCCCGGATCGGATTCGGCTCGGCCAGCATCAGGGCGCCGTGGCCCGATCGGAGCCCGGCCGACACGACGTGGAATCGGCCACCGAGCCCTCGAGACCAGAGCAGCGATCCCCAGCCGGGAGCGACGATGGCGTGATCGTCGCGGGCGGGCGAGAAGGTGAGGCGGCGCGACGGCGCCGGCGGTCGCTCGCCGCCCGCGGAGACCAGGTGCAGCTCGGTATTCGAGGGGTGACGCCAGGTCGCGAACCGATCGGTGTCGAACACCACGCTCCGGTCGGCGTCGTCGAGGGCCGGACGGCGATTGTTGCCCTCTTCCGAACAGGTCCAGCAGCGCACCGTCTCGTCGGCGAAGGCGTAGCGATGGATCTGGCGGCGTCCCTCGTGCTCGGCATCGAACCACAGATGACGTCCGTCCCGGGTCCAACGCGGGTGTGCCCCCCGACCGAGGAGGACACGTCGCGTGCCCACGCGCGGGTTGCACTCCGGCAGGGCCTGCGTCGCCACGCGGGCGTCCTGGTCGAGGACCGCATGGCGGGTGGATTCGGTCCGCTCGATCTCGCTCGACCCGACGACGGCGAGCAGGCCGCTCGCGAACCCCACCGCGAGGGTGCCGATCGCCAGGGCGGCCGCCCCCGTCCAGACGAGCCGAACGATCCCGCCCGAGGGGCCCCGGCGGCGCGACGACCAGACCAGCGAGAGCGCGACGAGCACGAGGAGCGCCGCGGCGAGTGCCAGGGCTCCGGGGGCCAGACCCAGTAGGACCGCGCCGATCGCGGGCCAGCCCGCCCACGCCACCGAGCTGCCGACACCCATGTGGGTCCCGCGACCCGGATCGTCATCGTGACGGCGCGCGAGAAGCTCGGCGGCACCGAGCACGCAGAGCCCCCCGACACCGGCCCCTACCTGGAGCAACCAGAACGGAGGCTCCGACACGATGGCCAGGACTGCGATCAATCCGCAGGGAACGCCCCCGAGCGCGCACCATAGTCGCCACGTCACGATCTTCCTCCTGCTCGCGGAGCGGGATGGTATCACCGTCGGGCCGCCAGGGGCTTCGCTAGCCTCTTCCCATGGCCGAAGGCCCGACATCGTCCGACGGGCGCGCTTCGTCCGACGTCGGAGCGACCGACGGAGACGGAATCGGGGCCCGCGGGCTGGCGACGCTGGCGAGGACCGATCCGACGGCCGCACGCGACCGGCTCGCGACACTGCCGCCCGACGCTCAGGTCGAGATCTTCTGCGAGACACCGGTGAGCGAGCGGGGGCGCCTGCTCGACCTCGTCGCCGAGCCCGAGAAGCTGATCCCCCTGCTCCCCGAGGCCGAGATCTGCTTCACACTCCGAGCCGGCGACGTCCGCGAGTCGGCCTGGATCCTGGCTCACAGCACGCCGGAGCAGCTCGTGGCCTGCGTCGATCTCGACGCGTGGTGCGGCGAGCAGTTCGACCGCGAACGCTTCGACGACTGGATCACTGCGGCCGTGGAAGCCGACGAGGACACCGCGCTCCGGCTGGCCGAGTCGATCGACATCGAGCTCTTCGTGCTCGAGTTGAAGAGCCGAATCGAGGTCGTCCAGAAAACCCCGGACGACGATTGGGAGCCACCGGAAGGGGCGCGCACGGTCGAGGGCCAGTACTTCTACCGGGCGCTCCGCGAGGGCGACGATCTCGCATCGATCACGCTGCTGCTCCACATCCTGTTCCGGCGCGACCACCCGCTCTACGTCCGGATCCTGATGGCGGTGAACGCCGAGCTCCCGATCGAGAGCCAGGAATGGGCGCTGCGCTGGCGCAACGGGCGGCTCGAGGACCTGGGCTTCGTGCCCCGCATCGAGGCCGTCGAGATCTACGCCCCGCTCCCCGAGGCGCGCATGTTCGAGGTACCCGACGAGCCGCTCCGCCCCGGCGAGGTGGGCTGGCGCCTCCCGGTCTGGATCCCGAGGCTCCCCGTCTCCGACGAGTCCGAGCTGTTGCTCTTCCGCGCGGCCGCCCAGCTCGATCGCGACCAGCGGGGCGCGTTCTTCTACGCCCTCGTCGCGCTCGCCAACCGGGTGGCCGTCGCCGATCGCCTGGTGCTCGGCGACGTCGAATCGATCCCGAAGGCGATCGGCAAAGCGGCCGAGATCGCGAGCCTCGGGCTCGAAGCCCTCGCCCACCGTCGCGGTGAATCGGCGGAGCGCCTGCTCGTGCGCGTGCCCCTGAGACGCCTCTTCCGGCTCGGGGTGACTCTGGATCCCGATCGCGTCCCACCGCGAGCCGACGAGGTCGATTGAACGGGAGCGGTGGCGCCAGTCACGGCGGACTGGCGCCAGTGCCTGCGGAGTGACGCGGCGCGCCCTGGTGGGCTGCCCGGACGCAGTAGGGGCCCGTCGGCCCGCTGCCGACGGGCCCCTCGCCGGGACTCGATCGTGGACGCACCGCCCTCGAGTGCGGCGTGATGCCGCAACCTGGGGCCCGGAAGTCGACGTCTAGATGTCGACGGCCTTGATGGTCTTCCGCTTGTTGCCGATGGCGCGCTGCTCGGCGCCCGCGATCACCTCACGGACGTGCTTGTCGAGCGCTGCATAGAACTCGCTGCTCACGTTGCACTTCTTCGTCGCGTTCTTCGTCCGAGCCTTGGAGATGATCATCTCCTTCGGCTTGGCCGGGGCGCGAGTCGTTCGCTTCTTCTTGCGTGCTGCCATGTTGCCCTTCTCTCCGGGAGTCGGCTCTTCGCGAGTCGCTCCGAACTCGCGACCCGCCACCTCTCTCCGATCTGCGTCGGCGCCCGCCGGTCGGCAGGCCCAGAAGTCGGATGGATGTCGAGTCGATCGGGTTTGCTGCCGGTCTTGCCTGTCGCGTTCGCATCATAAGGGATGGCTCGACATCGGCAAGGGGTAAAACGGTGCGAGAGGCCGCGAGAAGGCCGGAACCGGCCGATCCGCACCGCCCAGCCGATGCGGCAAGCTGCTAGTCTCGGGCGCCGTGACCGCGCAAGTCGAGCGATTCACACGTCCGCGCCTGCAAGGCATCAGCCTTCGCTTCCTGCGCTGGGGCCGACCGGGCGATCCCGCGATCCTGCTCCTCCACGGAGGTGGCGCCAACGCGCACTGGTGGGACCACGTCGCGCCGGCGCTCTCCGACGGGTTCGAGGTCGTCGCTCTCGAGTTCCGTGGCCACGGAGAGTCGGACTCCCCGGCCCGTTTCCACGGGGGCGACTTCGAGCACGACGTGCAGGCCCTGATCGAGCATCTCGACGGTGAGCCGGCCGTCTGGGTCGGCCATTCGATGGGCGGCGAAGTCGCCCTCGCGCTCGCCGCGCGGGGCGTCCCGGCCCGTGCGCTGGTCCTGATCGACCTGGCCCGCGGCGTCCCGGAAGACGTGCGCCGCACCGCCCGCCGGGCGCTCACGATCCGGCGCCGCTACCGCTCGCGCGACCACGCGATCGAACGCTTCCGCTTCATCCCACCCGCCGTGCACGTCGACCCGGCGGTGCGCGAACGCATCGCGACCCACTCGATCCACGAGCAGAAGGACGGGACCTGGAGCTTCAAGTCCGACGGCCGTTGGACGGAGGGGATGCCCTCGGACGCTCCGTCGCTCTCGGCGATCGAATGCCCCGTGCTCCTACTGCGCGGAGCCGAGAGTCCCCTGTGTACCGACGAGGGCATCCACGAGCTCGCGAGCGAGCTCCCGCACGCGCGCCACGTGACCATCGAGCGCGCCGGCCATCATGCGCATCTCGATGCGCCGGACGGTGTGGTCCGCGCGATCCGACAATTCGTCCACCACCTCGGGTGATCCGGCTCGACGGGTCCACCCCGGCTTCGGGTATGATGCGGCTCCCAGGAGGACCCGATGGCCGATGCCCACCACCTGCCCCTGACGCGCCTCGTCGAGCTGCTCTCGAGCCGACAGCTCTCCGCCGTCGAGCTGATGGAGTCGACGTTCGCCCGCATCGAGGCCCACAATCCGACCGTGAACGCCTTCGTGGCGCTCGCCGACCGCGAGAGTGCGCTCGAGGCGGCGCGGGACGCCGACGCCCGGATCGGCCGGGGCGAGGGCCGACCGCTCGAGGGAATCCCGCTCGGCGTGAAGGATCTCGAGGACGCCGAGGGCTTCGCGACCACGATGGGATCGCTTCCGTTCCGCGATGCCTTTCCCGAGCGCGACAGCGTGCAGGTCGAACGACTTCGCGCGGCCGGCGCGATCGTGATCGGCAAGACGAACTCGCCGGAGTTCGGTTACACGGCGATCACCAAGAACCTGATCTTCGGCGTCACCCGGAATCCCAGGGATCTCGACCGTACGCCGGGCGGATCGAGCGGGGGAGCGTCGGCCGCGATCGCCGGCGGCCTGGTTGCGCTCGCGACGGCCAGCGATGGGGGCGGTTCGATCCGACTTCCCGCGACCTTCACCGGCTGTTACGGACACAAGCCGAGCTTGGGACGCATCCCGAATGCGCCCAAGAAGGCCTGGGTGACCGACGACACCTCCGTCGTCGGCCCCCTCACGCGAACGGTCGAGGACGCGGCGCTGCACCTGGACCTGACCGTCGGGCCCGATGCCTACGACCCGAAGTCGCTGCCCCATCCCGGCTACTCCTATCGCGAACGGCTCCGCCAGCTTCCTTCGGGCCTGCGGATCGGGTTCTCCCCCGACCTCGGCCACGGCGTCGTCCAGTCGGACGTGGCCGAGGTGGTGGCGGATGCGGTCCGCGTCTTCGAGGACATGGGGCACACGGTCGAGGAGATGTCGGGCGGACCGCCCGAGATGGGTCGCGAGTGGGCGCTGGTGAGCGTGCTCTCGCTGGCCGGCGCGCTCGGACCGATGCTCCCGGAGCGCGAGGGCGAATTCGGCCGCGCCTTCATCGCCGGCGTGAAGGCGGCCCAGCGCATGACGGTCGACATCTTCTACGCGGCCCAGGTACAGCGCGAGAAGCTCAACCGCTGGTGCCGAGACGTATTCGAACGCTACGACCTGCTGCTCACCCCCACGACCATCAGTGACCCGCCGCCGGCCCGCGGCCCGCTCCCCACCGAGGTCGAGGGCCGCAAGGCACCGTGGGCGAGTACGGGAACCTTCACGATCCCCTTCAATCTCGGCTTCCATCCGGCGGGGAGCGTGCGCGCCGGGATGTCGAAGGCCGGACTTCCGGTGGGCCTCCAGATCGTGGCGCCCCGCCACCGCGACGATCTCGTCCTCCAGGCCGCCTGGGCCTTCGAGCAGGCCCGGCCCTGGCAGAGCTGGCCCGAGCTCTAGCGTCACCCCTCCCAGGAACGGCCCGTCGAAGAGGCGAGCGCCGAAGGCGGGCCGAGCGCCGGGAGCGACGCCCCAGGAAGGAATCAGGCCGGGCCGACCGCCCGCTCGCGCAACGCGGGCAGGACTCGTTCCACCGGAGCGGTGAGGCGATGGTCGGCCGCCGCGTCGAAAGGCGTCTCGGACGCGGTGACAATCGCGGTCGTGGCGCCCGAGCGGCGAGCGACGTCGAACATCCCGTTGATGGGACCGACCACGAGCGAGGTGCCCGCCGCGACGAAGAGATCGCATTCGGCGGCGGCCCGCATCGAGCGCGCGAGATCGCCCTCGACCAGGCTCTGGCCGAACGAGATCGTGGCCGGCTTGAAGGGACCGCCGCAGCGGCAGCGTGGTACGGCTTCGCCCGCTTCCCAGAGCGCCTGCGCGGCAGCCCGGGGCTCCCTCGCACCACACGACAGGCAGACCACCTCGGCGTCGCTCCCGTGGATCGTGACGAGCCGGTCCGGCGGGAAGCCGCTCCGCTCGTGCAGTCCGTCCACGTTCTGGGTGACGAGGAGATCGCGCCGGCCGCCGCGGGCGAGATCCGCCAGGGCACGATGTCCCGGGTTCGGCTCGGCGCGGGCGATGACCTGCCAGGTTTCGCCCTTGTAGCGCCAGTACTCGGCGCGTGCCGTCGGGCTCGACTGGAATGCCTGGATCGTGACCGGTCGATACGACTCCCAACGGCCACCGGGGGAGCGGAAGTCGGGGATGCCCGAAGCCGTGGAGAGGCCAGCGCCCGTCAGCACGACGACGCTGGACGCCGCGCCCCAGGAGCCCGCGAGCGCCTCGAGCCGATCCTCCGTCTGGCGATCGAACGTATCGGGTCCCATCCCGCCAATCGTCGTCGATCCCGTCTCCGCCCGATCCGGGACCGCGGGATCCGGGTGTCCTGTTCCAGGAATTCGTCTGCGCTCGGAGCCGCGCGACCGAAGCGTCGACATGGACAACGAACTCCCGGAGCAGGACACTAGCGGCATGCAACGAGCCGAACACTTCCTCGCCGATCCCGAAGAACTCGGCCTCGATCCCGAGAAGCTCGCGGCGCTCTTCGCGCGGGTGGG